>CAXMRK010000212.1:0-4827 GCA_964195815.1 uncultured Acidimicrobiia bacterium
TGGCGATATTTACTGGTGTACTGCAGATGTAGGCTGGGTAACCGGCCATAGTTATATTGTTTACGGGCCTTTGGCCAATGGCGCAACCACATTGATGTTTGAGGGTGTACCTAATTACCCGGATAGCAGTCGCTTCTGGCAAGTTATTGATAAGCATCAGGTGAATATCTGCTATACCGCTCCCACAGCTATCCGCGCATTGATGCGCGAGGGTGATGGGCCGGTCAAAAGTACATCCCGTGCGTCTTTGCGTTTGCTCGGAAGCGTAGGTGAACCGATTAATCCGGAAGCCTGGGAATGGTATTACCATGTGGTTGGTGATACACGCTGCCCAATCGTTGATACCTGGTGGCAAACTGAAACGGGTGGCATCATGGTTACCCCTCTGCCGGGTGCAACTGACCTCAAGCCTGGATCAGCAAGTAAACCATTTTTTGGTGTGCAATTAGCGCTTGTCGATGGTGAGGGCAACTTCCTTGAAGGTGCATCAGAAGGTAACCTGATCATTACCGACAGCTGGCCTGGACAGATGCGTGGCCTGTATGGAAATCATGACCGTTTTGTTGAAGCTTACTTTTCAACCTATCCTGGTTACTACTTCACAGGCGATGGCTGTCGCCGGGATGAAGACGGCTATTACTGGATCACAGGACGCGTGGATGACGTATTAAATATATCGGGTCATCGTATGGGTACTGCCGAGATCGAAAGCGCGATGGTGGCGCATCCTGCTGTTGCAGAGGCTGCTGTTGTGGGTTACCCCCATGATATTAAAGGCCAGGGCATATATGTTTATGTGACCACAGTAGCCGGGGTTGAGCCAACAGATGAACTGAAGGCAGAACTGCGCTTAGCTGTACGCAAAGATATTGGTCCCATCGCTTCTCCGGACATGATTCAATTCACCCCGGCTTTACCGAAGACCCGTTCTGGTAAGATTATGCGTAGAATATTGCGTAAAATCGCAGCCAATGACTATGCTGAACTGGGTGATACCTCGACTCTTGCAGAACCTGGTGTGGTTGATAGTCTTATTGAAGAGCGAATGAATCGTTGATCTTATGAAAAATGGCTTCCTTGCAATTGAACCTACAACGGTGATCATCGCAGATGATCACCCGTTGTTTAGAGAAGCCATTAAAAAGGCATTGGAATCTAATTGTAGCGAAGCATCATACCTGGAAGCAGGTTCATTTGCAGGCCTTCAGGATCTAGTAGATAAAAACAGGGAAGTTGATCTAGTGCTGCTGGATTTACACATGCCCGGAGTGAGTGGTTTCGCAGGCCTTGTATATCTGTGTAAGCGATATCCGGGAGTGCCTGTGGTTATTATTTCTGCAAATGAAGACCCGGTGGTCATCCGCCGGGCTCTCGATCATGGTGCAGCCGGATTTATCCCTAAGTCATCAAGTATGAGTGAGATTAGTGAGGCTATTAACGCCGTATTAATGGGTGATATCTGGGCGCCGGAATCGGTACAGTCTAATTTGCCCGGGCGTAATGATTCTGAGATATCGCTGGCTAATCGAATGGCCGAGCTAACGCCACAGCAATTTAAAGTTTTAATGTTAATGACACAGGGCTTATTAAATAAGCAAATTGCTTATGATCTAGGAATATCAGAGGCCACTATTAAAGCCCATGTGACTGCGATCATGAAAAAGCTCGCGGTGAATAACCGCACTCAGGCAGTTCTGATTGCCCAGCAGCTTTCAGTATCCAGACCGGATTAACTCGGATAGGACAAACTGTACCCTGGAGTTCATTTGAAATAATGCCATCTAGTGTAAGCAGATTGTTAGCTTATAGAGAGGCTGCAACCGACTGGTGAAATATTCGGGTTTTTATCTTTCCTTAAATAATACCGTATTGTTTATCCATGCCCTTAAGGCAGCTGGTCGTATAGGTTTGCGTAATAAACCATATCCCATCTCATCAGCCTTCTCTTCCAGTTCGCTGGAGCGGTCTGCTGAAATAACAATAGCCGGTAGTTTGTAACCGGCAATTTCATTTAAGAATTCCATAAGCTGCAAACCGTGGTATTCGTTGGTCAGATGATAATCGACCAGGACAATATCAGGTAAGCCAGTAGTACGTAGAGAGTCACTCGCTTTTGATTGAGTTGCTGCTGTACTAACCTGGCAACCCCAGCCCTCCAGTAAAATTTTCATACCATCGAGGATGTCTTTTTCATTATCTATACAGAGAACTTTTAAGCCTTTCATCTGCGCATGACCCTTGTGAGATCGACTACCTTTGTCATGCGCCTTAGGTAAACCAGCATTGCTGAGTGGTACAGTTATCGAGAAGCAACTGCCATGGCCGGGTCTGGAAGTGACTTCAAGCGGATGATTAAGAATTCGGGCAATGCGCTCACAAATCGCGAGTCCAAGACCCAGTCCTTTTTCATTGTGCTGCACGGCGTAATCCAGTCGATGAAACTCCTGGAAAATTGATTTGGCATCAGTATCGGCAAAACCAACACCTGTATCCCAGACACTTAGACGGAGGTTTTCTCCACGTAAACGGCAACCAAGCATAACCCCACCATGCTCTGTATAGCGGATGGCGTTGGCGAGATAATTTTGCAGGATGCGATAGATCATATTACGGTCGCTGAAAATAAGCATGTTGCACCCATGCACCCTGATTTTCAGTTTTTTATTAGCAGCTATTGGCTTAAAGCGCCTGCGTAGTTGTTCAAATAAATCACCTACATTTATCACTTCCCGCTCGGGGTTAGACATGCCAGAGTCAAGCTTGGAAATATCGAGCAGGGCTGAAAGCAACTCTTCAGCTGCGGTCAGGCTCCGATCAATACGTACAACCATGCGCGAGTTTTCATCTTCATTCGCTTCGGTCTTTTGTCGCAGTACCGATACGAAAAGTCGGGCAGCATTCATCGGCTGTAGCAAGTCATGGCTGGCTGCAGCCAGAAAGCGCGTTTTACTCTGGTTAGCAATTTCAGCTTCTTGCTTTGCAGACTCAAGAGCTATGTTTGTTTCATGCAGTTTTGCAGTTCTCTGCTTGACTCTTTGCTCAAGTAATTCGTTAGCTTCTTTGAGCTCCTGTTCGATCTGCTTAAATGAGGTGATATCGGTAAAAGTGGTTACATAGCCTCCACCCAGCATTGGGTTACCATGTATCTCCATAACGGTGTTATTTAACCAGGAACGTTCATATCGATATTGGTCACCATCGCTGAGATATTTAATTCGCTTGGATATTTCAGCAGCTGGTTTGCTGTCACCCAGCAGGCCTCGTTCGGAATTAAACTTAATCAATTCTTCAATGGGTTGGCCCATGTAAACCAGACCATCGGGGTAATCCATTAACTGAATGTAGCGTCTGTTCCAGCCAATGAGGCGTTGTTGATCATCGACTACACTAACGCCCTGAGTGAGATTATCGAGAGTGGATTCCAATAATTCACGGTTAAACTGGACTGCTTCCGAGGTGCGGTTAAGAAGGTTAAGTACGGCATCCGCGCCGAGGCCCTTACGACTCAATGTGGTTGCCAGCACAGTTCTGGCAGATGCTGAGCCTATTGAACCTGCGAGCAAGCGTTCACAAAACTGTACGGTATCTGGAGTAGCCAGTGTAATTGTAGTGAAATCATCTGAACCCAGATGAGTACTCAAGGCTTCACGTGTAGGGTTTTTTCCAAGAAAACGACCCACAATTTTTTCTAGTTCATTCAGCGTGAGTAAATCATCTGGTGAGCCACTGTTGTCGGTTTTGTTGCCACTACCTACAGGTTTTCGGTCAGGTTTAATGATCGATACTAAAATCAAAATTATGCTGTTCAGAAATAAAGTAAATAGTGCTCCCTGATTGAAATCCATGTTTGGGAGCAACTTTAATAAAATAAAGCTGGAGCTTTGATAGCTGGGTAAAGAGGGCAACATAATAAGCAGCACCCAGGATAAGACACCGACAAGCAGACCAGAAAAAGCACCTGCTCGACTGGCTTTTTTCCAGTACACGCCAAAAATTATCGCGGGTGCGAATTGTGAAACCGCTGAGAAAGCGAGCAGACCGATACTGGCCAAAGGTACGCCGGAATTTACGATTCGGAAATAACCATAGGCAAGCAGTGTTATAGCAAGAATTGACAGGCGTCTTACATACAGAAGAGTTACTGAAAGGTCCCGCTGTCTATTTGCACCAATTAATCTACTGCGAAGCAGTATCGGCATAACGATATCGTTACTTACCATGATGGCTAGAGCAACAGTGGCAACAATTACCATCCCCGTTGCCGCTGAAAAGCCACCGAGAAAGGCTAACATGGTTAATGCTGGTTGATCAAAGGCTAAAGGTAACGAAAGCACATAGGTATCAGGATTTATTGGTTGGCCAGAGAAATGTTGCAGTCCGGCCACTGTAATTGGAATTACAAAAACTGAAAACACGAGTAAATAAAATGGGAATAACCACCGACTAATGCGAAGATCCAGTGGGTTCCTGAACTCAACTACTGCTACATGGAATTGTCGGGGTAGACAAATAATTGCCAACATTGCCAGAATGAATTGGGTAACAAAACCAGTCGGTATATGCCAGAGTGAAAATAAGGTTTGATACTCACTACTCTTTTGTACCGTTTCAACCAAATCGGGCTGCACCAAAGTACCTTCATCTATGGGTTCCCAGGGATTATAAAATGAAGGCTTGCTCAGATCTATAGGATTTGGAAGTGTATATCTCAAATCCCAATGAAAACGTTGCAAACCCCTGGTTGGTTTTATAAATTCCTTTTTTACAACACGCTCTTGCTCATCCTTAATGGTAAATACTAATTTTGGCGCTGTTTCGTCGTATTCT
>CAXMRK010000213.1:0-9341 GCA_964195815.1 uncultured Acidimicrobiia bacterium
AATATTGTTTCCCCGGGACGGAGATCCCTAACGGTTTCAAAGCCGATCGTATCAAGGGCCACACTTTCAGAGGCAATCGCATACTGTGTTCCTCTGTCTGATTCTCGCTTGCCCAGTACAGCAGGTCGAATACCCCATGGATCCCGAAAACCAACAACTCCGAAATTTGGTATAAGAGCGATTGAAGCATAGCCACCGCGACAGCGCTTATGCACCCCATCGACAGCCTTGAACATATGCTCAGCACGCAACTTATCGGGATGTTGTTCCTGTATTTCATGCGCCAGGACATTTAATAACACTTCAGTATCCGATTGTGTATTTAAATGCCTGCGATCGGTTTCAAATAGTTCCTTTTTTAGCGCGTCTTTGTTAGTTAAATTCCCGTTGTGCGCTAACGCAATGCCGTAGGGTGAATTTACATACATTGGCTGTGCTTCCTCAGAATGAGAACAGCCAGCTGTTGGGTAACGAACATGAGCAATGCCAACATTACCGGTTAAAGTCAACATTCTGGCTTCATCAAATACATCTTGAACCAGTCCATTGTCTTTATGCAAATATATCTTTCGATCATCTAAAGTTGCAATGCCAGCAGCATCCTGACCCCTGTGTTGAAGCGAGGTAAGCGCATCCAGCAAGACTGAAGCGACACTATAATGGCCAACGATTCCAACTATTCCACACACGCTATAAAATCCTGTTATAGGGCCAAAAAATCGACCGCCATTTTATCATGTTTCCTGACTGCTACTGGCATCTTCTTGATCGACTGTTGGCTTGTTAAATTCAGCTTCCAGCAATCTTTCTGCCGTTGTTGTTTCTTTGTCAGGATCGAAATCTATGTGTTCACGAACAGATTCTGGTATAAATCCGGAGCTCCATTCCACCAATGGCAATAACTTCTGAATAACAGGTGCTTGTTGAAACCATGGATCCTTTGGCAACGGTGTAAACCCTGCTACCAGCAAGAGTACAATAACCAACGCCAAACCCCGCAAAACACCAAAAACACTACCCAACATACGATCTGTTCCGCTGAGACCTGTTTTTTCAACCAATTGCCCAATCAGCCAACTGATCAAACCACCCAAGACTAAAGTTGCAAGAAATAACATGGCAAATGCTATCGCTGAGCGTGCTGATGGCAATTCAATTCCGTTCTCCAGCAGCGGGGTAATATTAGAGGTAAAAGTAAAAGCAACCCAGAATGCTGCGGCCCAAATCACTAAACCCATAGCTTCTCGAAGGAATCCGCGATAAAGACCAATAATTACTGACAGGCCTAATATGGCGATAATGCTGTAATCTGGCCAGGCCATCAGTTCTGCTCCTTAACCAAACCCTTGATGTTTAATTTTTTAAATATTTCATTACGTAACTTGAGCGCCTTATCCGCATCAATTAACGGCCCTACAAAGACCTTATGGATATTGCCCTTCTGCTCATTGATGACTGTGTAACCACTTTGCCTGAGCTCTTGAGCCAATGCTTCGGCATTCTTGAATTGACTAAAACTACCCATCTGAATAACCCAACGTGCAGATACCGCGATCTCATCATTCGCGAGTTCTTCAATAGCATTATCTGGAGCAATGACTTTTGGATTAACCCCCTCAATCTGCTTGCGAATCGAGTTTGCAGCCAACTCTGCAGCACTACGATCAGGGTAGCCAGGAACCAACACACGATACAATGTTGTTTTATCCCTGATAAGGGAATCTATGTTTGCCTGATAACCCGTATGCCGAAGACGAACCACTAGTTTCTCAGCATTACTTTGTCCGGCAAAACTTGCCACCTGTAATTGCCATTGACCCACTGCGGTTGAGCTTGCTGCTGGCGCATCTTTAACCACAGGAGTGGATTCAAATGCTGGAGGTTTACTAATCTCTGATTCAGTTTCAGCGCTTGGCTCATCAGCTGGGGTCACAGCTGGTGTTAGCTGGGGTTTCGTTGTAGAAGCCTCCTGAGCCGGCGGCTTAAGTGGTGTAATAACAATACCCTCACCATCTTCCAGAACCACTGATTTGCTTACTATTGGAGCTGTTTCATTCGCTTTAACATTTTCGCTGGGTCCGGTTTCTGGATGCTGACCTATCGGCAAGCGTCGCGTGGGGAAATTCACAACCGGCTGATCAGGCAATTCGATACTGGATTTTTTTTGCTGCCGTTCACCGTCCACTAGCATGGGCAGAAAAATAATCGCCAATGCAATAAGAATGATTGCACCGGTTAATCGTTGTTTCAGCGCCTTATCCATATGCAGAAGTTCCCTGTCTAAATTGCAAAAATACTAATAATGCTAGTTTACTCATTCCAGTAGCGAATTGCCTGCTCAACCGTTAAAAATGACCCAAAAACCAAGATTCGGTCATCTCTTGCAGCCAACTCAGAGGCTGCTTGCAGGGCTGAGGCAACGCTTGAAAAACAACTAACTGGACGCTTTGTTTCTATTTCTAGTTGCAATGCTTGTGCACTTTGCCCACGTGAGCTCCCAAGGCCTGCCAAAAACCAGCCATTGACCAGGGGGTCAATAATCTTACAAACTCCAGTCGCATCTTTATCTGCAAACATAGCGCAGACCGCCCAGGTTTTCCCCTGGATAACATTCGCTTTTAGCCAACTTACTAGCACTGCAGCCGCAGCTGGATTATGTGCTACATCAACATAAATTGCAGGCTTATCTGAAATCAATTCCAGACGTCCCCGTAATTGCATATTAGCAAACTCACTAATCAGCTTGTGAGTATCTATACTCAAATTTTCAACCACAGCACTTAATGCACAGTAAGACATCACCAGATTGTCATTTTGAATCGGCGCATTTAAGGGTGAGCAGAGCAATATTTGCGCACTCCTATTTGAAGCAAACTCTATTGCTATGTTATTTGCGCTTCCAGCTACTACATGCCATTCAAAATCACGACCTAAATACAGAGCATCCTGATTTGACTGGTTTACTGCAAGCTGCAAAGTTTTGGGGACATCTCGTTCACCAATAATAATGCTTTGAAGAAACTCTTTCCCGGCTGTTGAATTTTCCAGATCTCGGAAGATGCCTGCTTTTTCTTGAGCTATACATTCACGGTCATTGCCTAGCCATTGCTGATGATCAAGTGCAATCGAGGTAACAACAACACAATCTGCATCCAAAATATTAACCGCATCCAGTCGCCCACCTAGACCGACTTCAAAAACAGCAATATCTAAGTGCTGCTCAGCCATCAGCAAAATACCTGCTAGAGTAGCAAATTCAAAGTAAGACAAGGAAATCTCAGCGCGGGCTAACTCTATCTGAGCAAAGGCAAGGCAAATAGTATCGTCCTTAGCCCATTCACCACGAATACAGAAACGCTCGTTAAAACTCAGTAGATGGGGGGAAGTATAGCTGGCACTAGTTAGACCAGCTGCAGTCGCGAGAGCTAAAATATGGGTACAAACAGAACCTTTGCCATTAGTTCCAGCTACTGAAATAATTTTGCCTGCGGGGCGAGGTTTTCCAAGACGGGAATATACCTCGCTTACCCTGTCCAGGCCCAAATCAATTTCAACAGGGTGTAAATTTTCGAGGTAGTCGAGCCAGTCCTGAAGTTGCCAACCCAACTTTTGATTCATTACAGAGAGTTAACCGGTTTGGCTGACAGGCTGACAGGAAATAGATAGTTTCTGCAACAACATGCTCACCTGCGTACGCATCTCGCGTCTGTCAATAATCATATCGACAGTACCTTTATTGAGTAAAAATTCTGAGCGCTGAAAACCATCTGGAAGGGTCTGCCGAACGGTTTGCTCTATAACCCTTGGGCCCGCAAAGCCAATTAGTGCATTTGGCTCTGCTATATTGACATCGCCCAGCATCGCGAGACTGGCAGTAACGCCACCGGTTGTTGGATGAGTTAAAACTGAAATATAGGGCACGCCCTGTGCTGCCATCCTGGCCAATACAGCACTGGTCTTAGCCATTTGCATGAGTGACAACAAGCCTTCTTGCATCCGGGCACCGCCTGATGCTGAGTAACACACAAATGGGATACGATTTTTTAATGCATATTCTCCAGCGCGTGTGAATTTTTCACCAACGACTGAACCCATTGAGCCCCCCATAAAGGAAAAATCAAATGCACAGCAAATCACAGGTTTCCCCTCTAGCGATCCTGAGATAACAATAAGTGCATCTTTTTCACCGGATTTTTTTTGTGCACTAATCAACCGATCACGGTATTTTTTGCTGTCACGAAATTTCAGCGGGTCTAAAGACTGCAAATTTCCAAACAGTTCGATCTGATTATCTTCATCCAAAAAAAGCTCTAAGCGCTTGCGCGCACGGATAGGCATATGATGATCACATTTTGGACAGACATTCAAATTACGCTCTAGCTCAGGACGGTAAAGTACTGCCTGACATTCCGCGCACTTACCCCAAAGCCCTTCTGGCACACTTCTTTGCCTGTCCTTTTGGCTTTTTTCTGTACGGATTCTTGCAGGCATTAGCTTTTTAAACCAGCTCATAAATAGTTATCCTTAGTCTCTGTCAGCACAAAAATTCAGAAACTGAATTGTTATTTGGCGATATTGTCTATCGCTTGCCGTATTGGTGCAAGGAATGATTTCACCATAGAACAGGCCTGTTCGCTAGTTTTCGCTAGCGCAAGACGGCTTACCAATGCGCTACCAATAACAACTGCATCAGCCTTCTGTGCCCATAACGCTGCGCTATTAGCATCTTTGATACCAAAACCCGCAGCCACCGGCAAGCCCGAAAGCTCACGCATGGTTTCAATTCTTGACTGGCTCATCGTACTCTCGGAACTGTCTTGACTACCTGCCCCAGTAATACCTTTAATTGCAACATAGTAGATAAATCCATTGGCATCTGTGGCGATGAGTTGCATTCGCTGCCTGGTCGTCGTAGGAGCAACCAACCTTATCATCGCTACATCTTGTGCTGATAAACAACTCTCAAGCTGCGTAGATTCTTCTGGTGGTGAGTCAACAATCAATACCGCGTCCACTCCTGCACTTGCTGCGTTAGTGGCAAACTCAGTAAAACCCAGCCGATAAATCGGATTCAAATAACCCATCAAAACAATCGGAGTGTCTTGGTTTTGTTGACGAAAGCTTGCAACATTTGCTAACACAGTGGATAAACTGACACCTCTCTGGATAGCAAGTTCGCTGGCTAGCTGGATCACGGGACCATCAGCCATTGGGTCTGAAAATGGGATACCTAGCTCAATTATATCTGCACCCTGCTCAACAAGGGCATGCATTATATCAACTGTAAATTCTGGATCTGGATCGCCAGCAGTAACAAAAGGTATCAAAGCTGTTTGACCTTTTTCAGCTAACTCTGAAAAACATGTTTGCAGGCGCTCGCTCATAACTCTATTCCTTCCAGTTCGGCGACAGTGTGAACATCTTTATCCCCTCTTCCAGAGAGATTTACTAAAACCAATTGATCAGCAGGCATTGTTGCCGCTAATTTCATTGCATAAGCAACTGCATGTGAACTTTCCAAAGCAGGCAAAATACCTTCAGTTCGTGTTAACTGATGGAAAGCATCAAGAGCTTCTGTATCATTAATGGCCACATATTCAGCACGCCCTGTGTCTTTTAACCATGAGTGCTCAGGACCAACACCAGGATAATCCAGGCCTGCAGAAACGGAATGTGTATGTAAGATTTGGCCGTCTTCATCATCCATAAGGTAACTTTTATTACCATGCAGCACACCGATGCGACCCGCGCTTAATGGAGCTGCATGCGCTCCCGTTTCCAGCCCTCTGCCCGCTGCCTCTACGCCAAAAAGTGGCACTTCTGTATCATCAATGAATGGATGAAATAAACCCATTGCATTAGAGCCCCCACCAACACAGGCAACCAGAGCATCTGGTAATCTGCCAAATTGATCCTGAACCTGGCGCCGTGCTTCACGCCCAATCACAGAATTAAAGTCCCTGACCAGTTGAGGATAAGGATGTGGCCCTGCTACTGTACCAATGATGTAATAGGTATCATCAACATTAGTTACCCAATCACGCATTGCTTCATTGAGGGCATCCTTCAAGGTGGCAGACCCAGAGGTGACTGGACGTACTTCAGCACCAAGCAATCGCATTCGATAGACATTTATTGCCTGCCGCTGAATATCAACCTCGCCCATATAAACAACACATTGCATACCAAGACGCGCAGCAACTGTGGCGCTAGCTACACCATGTTGGCCTGCACCTGTTTCCGCAATCACTCTATTTTTTCCAAGGTATCTGGCTAATAAAGCCTGGCCCACAGTATTGTTAATCTTATGGGCGCCGGTATGATTAAGATCTTCGCGCTTGAGGAGTATTTGGGCACCACCAATTGCTGCTGATAAACGTTTGGCATGATATAAAGGTGATGGTCGTCCAACATAGTGTTTTAAATCATTGTCAAACTCTTCCAAAAACTCAGGATCTTTTCGTAATTTCTGCCATGCCTGATTTAGATCATCAAGAGCACTCATCAATGTTTCTGAAACATACTTTCCACCGAACTCCCCAAAATGACCACTGGCATCTGGACGCTGATCAGTGTCAAAACCGTTCTCTAAGCCCATTTCAAATAATGGTTGCTTTGACTTCATTACAAAACCTCTTAATTAATCGCTTATCTTTACAGCCTGGCGTTAACTCAACACCACTGGACACGTCAACAGCCCAAGGCCTAACCTGACTTATTGCAGCACTAACATTATCACTATTTAAGCCACCTGCGAGGACGATTTTTTGTTTAATTTTTGGGCTTAACCGCCAGTCAAAAACTTTGCCTTGTCCACCCTGTTCACCAGCAGCATGCCCGTCGAGTAATAAAGCACAGGCATCAGGCCAAGCTGAGAAATCAGGATTTGGTTCAGCATCTCCCATAGCTACAGTTTTAATCCATGGAAGACCAAACTGCTGACAGAACGAATTTTCTTCGTAGCCATGAAATTGCAGCGCAGTCAGTGGGACCTGCCGGCATGTTGCTTGTACATCTGCTGAAGGTGAGTTCATAAATAAGCCAACCAGATCAATTTCTTTTGGTACTGATTTGGCAAGCATCTGAGCGTGTTTGAGATCTATGTATCGTGGACTGGCTTCAACAAACACTAAACCTATTGCATTAACGCCAGCGGCTACTGCTGCCTGGATATCATCTGTGCGGGTCATTCCGCATATTTTAATCTTTACTAGCATCAGTCTATTGCAACCATACCTGCAGGAAAATCCACATGCGGAGGCATAGGAATATCAAAATCTGAGGGATATTTAGCACCTAAATAGACTAGCCCCTCTGCGGGTCCGGTCTTTCCCGCAGCACTACGACAACGAAGCGCTAAAACTTCAGCGATCCATTCAGGGGGGTGCTGCTTACGTCCAACCGGTATTAGTGAACCGGCGATATTTCTAACCATATGATAGAGAAAAGCATTGGCAGTTATTTCAATATCAATGAGTCTATCCTTGCGGCTGATATCGATAGCAGAAACCGTTCTATGAGGATGATGTGCCTGGCAGTGTGCTGCACGAAAACTTGTGAAATCATGTTCACCGAGTAGATAGTTTGCACCCTGTTGCATTTTTTCATGGTCCAGGGGATAGCGCACCCATGTTTGCAGATGCCTCTGCAGTGTTGGTCGAATCCAGCAATTGTTAATCGTATAGCAATAAGTCCTTGAAATGGCACTAAAACGGGCACTGAATTCAGTATCAACTTCTTTTATCCAAAGGGCTGAAACAGAATCCGGTAAATTAACGTTACAGCCAAGAATCCAGGAGCGAGAACTACGGATTACTTCGGTATCGAAGTGAACGACTTGTTGTAATGCATGAACGCCAGAATCTGTGCGCCCAGAGCAGACAACCTTTATCGGTTCATTGGCAACCTTTGATAAGGCAGATTCAACCACTCCCTGGACAGAATCCGCATGTGTCTGTAACTGCCAACCTTGAAAAGGTCGACCATCATATTCAAAGGCCATCGCATATCGCATGACTCAATCAGTCCAAGTAAAAACCGTGGCTTCCCAGAGAAATACCTGAGTAGCTAACCGATCTCATCTAACATACTGCGAGCTTCGAGCTGTTGTTGCTCGCTACCTACAAGCATAATTTCATCTAATATGCTCCGTGCCGCAGGCTTGTCGTCCATTGCCAGGTATGCACGTGCCAGATCCAACTTAACTTCGATCTGGTCCACTGCTGAATTATCCTGAGCCTGCTCAGAGGCCGAATCATCATCGCTTTCCAGTGAATCCAAAATTTCTGTTCTGGCGCTAGCAATATCTCCTGCGACACTATCTGAAATATCTGCCTCAACATGATCTAAGGCATCATTTGAAGTGGCTGCAAGAGCAGCTTTATCTGCTTCAACGTTTTCCATAAAAATTCGAATTTCGTCAGCTTCATCTTCTGCATCAAGGCTATTTTCGGCTCCAGCCAAAGCCGGACTACTAAGCCCCTCATTTTCAATTTCTTGCCCAACTTCCAGGTCATCCTGCTCAAGTATTTCAAGGATTTTTTCTGCGTCAGCAGATAAAGCACCCAACTTCTTATCTGGCTCTTGATAATCACTGGTCGCTTTGATTTTTACTACACTGTCAAGAAAGTTTGATTCAGCTTGTGCTTCAGCTGGATCATTATGCCGGTGGCGGTACACAAACCAGCCAATACCGCCAGTGAGTAGCAATAAAACAAGCCACCACCAATTTTCCAGGAAACTTTCTTCTTTAGGCAGAGGCACAGTTTTAAATGAATTCTCATCTTGATTGGCATTAGTGTCGGCCATTTGATTCTGTACTGTTGCAAGTTCATTATCGTTAACATTTATGCCATCTCGAAGTGCATCAATTTCAGCCTGCAAGTTTTCAACTTGCTGCGCAAGATGTGCGTTTTGTTCTTGTTTTGAAACTAATTCTTCTTCGGTCCGAGATAGACGATTTTCAAAGTCATCAATAGCATATTCATCAACTTCCATGTCATTCCCAGAAGCTGAACCTGGCATTTCATTATCGATCTCTGCCATTTCTTCTTCTGCTGGGGGTATCAGCTCCAAAAGCCCTCCAGCATCGATATCTGTCGCGGCAGCATTCAGACCCTGGTTTTCAACATTGCTCAGTGCATCCATACGATCATCTGTGATTCTAGCAAAGGCGTCATCAGCAATTTCCGCAGCGCGCGCGCCACGAGCTGCTGAATCGAGCGTATTTTCTGTTGCTAAAGCCGGTTCAGAAGCTTGTTCTGAAAGCTGAGGTTTTGACGCTGTTTGGGTGCTTTGTTCGCGCCAGGCAGAAATTTGACTAGCTACGATTTCATTTGCTT
>CAXMRK010000214.1:0-10322 GCA_964195815.1 uncultured Acidimicrobiia bacterium
TGGTTGTCACTGGCACAGGAAAAACGCTTCGAAGAAGCCTGGCGTTTACTGGTTCAGGATAACCCGCTGCCAGGGGTGCATGGACGGGTTTGTTATCACCCTTGTGAAAGTAGTTGTAATCGCACTCAGGTTGATGATCCGGTAAGCATTCACGCTGTGGAGCGTTTTCTGGGTGATTTGGCGCTGGAAAATGGCTGGAAGCCTGAGCTTGAAGCAGAACCCACCGGCAGACGGATTTTAATTGTAGGTGCCGGTCCATCAGGACTATCAGCTGCCTGGCACTTAGCCTTGCTCGGGCATGAAGTGGAAATACATGAAGCCGGGCCGATGGTAGGGGGGATGATGCGTTTTGGGATTCCTGCCTATCGTCTACCGCGGGATGTACTCGATGCAGAAGTCAAAAAAATTGAAGACATCGGGGTAACAATTAAACTCGATTGCAAAGTTGAGGATGTCTTTGCCAGCAAAGCCAGCGGTAATTTCGATGCAGTGTTCATGGCTGTAGGTGCACATCTGGCGAAGAAAGTGAATATACCAGCACGAGAAGCTGGAAAAATTCTGGATGCAGTGACTTATCTGGCCTCAGTTGAGGCGGGCGAAGCCCCTAAACTAGGTCGCCGTGTAGCCATTTATGGTGGTGGCAATACCGCAATGGATGCCGCCCGCACAGCAAAACGGATGGGTGCAGAAGAAGCGATGATTATTTATCGCCGGGACCGTGAGCATATGCCTGCACATAAGTTTGAGGCCGAAGAGGCCGAAGAGGAAGGCATCAAGATTAACTGGCTGCGGACTATTCGGCAGATTGACAACACCGAGTTTCAGGTTGAGGTGATGGAGATCGATGAGAATGGTCGTCCACAGCCAACCGGTGAAATTGAAACACTGGAAGTAGATTCTCTGGTGCTGGCCTTAGGCCAGGATGTCGATACCACTGTTCTTGACGCAATTCCTGGTGTGGTATTGAGAAAAGACGGCGTAGTCGAGGTTGGACCGAACATGATGACCGGCGCAATGGGTATTTTTGCAGGCGGTGATATGGTGCCTTCTGAGCGTACAGTAACTATTGCCACCGGGCATGGAAAAAAAGCTGCCTACCATATAGATTCCTGGTTAAAGGGTGATATATATACCAAAGAAGAACGTCTCCCAAGTGTTGATTTTGCCGGCTTGCATCTGTGGTATCACGCCGATGCCCAGCAGCGGCAGCAAGGCGAGTTGCAACCAGAAGACCGTAATCAGGACTTTAGAGAAGTCATGGCTGGTTTGAGCGAACAGGAAGCAACTTTCGAAGCAACCCGCTGTTACTCCTGTGGCAATTGCTTTGAATGTGATGGCTGTTATGGCGCCTGTCCTGAAGATGCGATTATCAAGCTGGGCAAAGGTTTACGCTACTCAATAAATTATGATCGCTGCACCGGCTGTGAAGCTTGTTTCCTACAGTGCCCCTGTCATGCCATTGAAATGGTTGATGTCAGGAGCTAACCATGACTACAACAATGAAAACAACAAATAATCCTTCCGTTCTTTGCATTGACGGCAACGAAGCTGCTGCCCGAGTGGCATATCAGCTCAGTGAAATCTGTGCAATTTACCCAATTACCCCTTCATCCACTATGGCTGAATTAGCTGATGAATGGGCGAGTGCGGAGCAACCCAATCTTTGGGGCGATGTACCCACAGTTGTAGAGATGCAGCATGAGGGTGGCGCCGCCGGTACTGTACATGGCGCCTTGCAGGCAGGTGCATTATCGACCACCTTTACTGCATCTCAGGGCCTGATGTTGATGTTGCCAAATATGTACAAAATTGCGGGCGAACTCAGTCCTTCAGTTTTTCACGTAGCGGCGCGTTCATTAGCAGCTCAGGGCTTATCAATTTTTGGTGACCATCAGGATGTTATGGCAGCAAGAACCACCGGTTTTGCAATGCTGGCGTCATCTTGCGTACAGGAAGCACATGATTTGGCTTTGATTGCACACCGCTCGACTTTGCAATCACGAGTGCCATTTTTACATTTCTTTGATGGTTTCAGAACCTCTCATGAAATCAATAAAATTACACTGCTTGAACAAGAGCAGATAAGAAGCATGATTGATGATCAATGGGTGATCGATCATCATGCTCGCGCCCTGAATCCGGATGCACCAGTGATGCGTGGCACTGCACAGAATCCTGACACGTATTTCCAGGGTCGTGAAAGTGTGAATTCTTTTTATGCTGCAATACCCGGGATTGTTCAAAATGCAATGAATGACCTTGCCGAGCTTAGTGGTCGCCAATATAAACTGGTTGATTACTACGGTGACTCAGAAGCTGAATCAGTCATCGTGGTTATGGGCTCGGCGGTATCTACCGTACGTCAAACCGTTGCTTGGCTGAACGCGCAGGGCGGTCGTTTCGGGGTGCTGGCAATACGCTTGTTCAGGCCTTTCCCGGTTGCCGCTTTTCTTGATGCTTTACCAGAATCTGTGCGCAAAATTGCAGTTCTTGATCGTACCAAAGAGCCAGGCTCCAACGGCGAACCTTTGTATCAGGATGTAGTGAATGTGCTGGTGCGTGGTCTAGCCCAGAACTCTCTGACAAGCATGCCACTGGTTATCGGTGGCCGCTACGGCCTGTCATCGAAAGAATTTACCCCCGCCATGGTGCGTGCGGTGTTTGATAATCTAAATGGAGCCACTCCAAAATCTGTGTTCACAATCGGTATCAATGATGATGTGACTCACCTCAGCCTGGAATTTGATGCAGAATTTCATATTGAGAAAGATAGCGTCACACGAGCCCTATTCTTTGGATTAGGCTCTGATGGTACGGTTGGCGCAAATAAGAACACGATTAAAATTATCGGCCAGCAGGAAGGGCGCTATGCGCAGGCTTATTTCGTCTATGATTCGCGCAAATCCGGCGCTCAGACAGTTTCACATTTGCGTTTTGGTCCAGAACCTATTGAGTCCCCCTATCTGGTGCAGTCAGCAAACTTTATTGCCTGCCACCAATTTGATTTTCTGGAAAAATCTGATGTGCTCTCTCTGGCAGCAGAAAATGCAACACTACTGCTGAATTGCCCTTTTGAAGCAGATGCCGTTTGGGGTAACCTGCCAGCAGAAGTGCAGGAAATCATTCTGCAAAAAAATATCAGCGTATACAGTATCAATGCTTATAAAGTCGCTCAGGCCACTGGCATGGGCAAACGTATTAATACCATTATGCAGACTTGCTTCTTTGAATTGAGCGGGGTGATGGAGCCAGCAGAGGCGATTGCCCAGATTAAAAATGCGATCACCAAAACCTATAGCAAGAAAGGCGAAGCGGTCGTACAAAAAAATCATGCCGCTGTTGATCAGGCCTTATCGCATTTGCAAAAAGTAACTCCTGGAGCACTTGCCAGGCGCACTATTGAAATTAATTTGATCCCGGACAGCGCATCTGAATTTTTGCGTGAAGTGACAGCTGAAATGATTGCTGGCAGAGGTGAAGCGCTGCCGGTTTCCAAGCTGCCCGTAGACGGCACCTACCCAACCGGTACCAGCCATTGGGAAAAACGTAGTATCGCTCGCCGTATTCCGGATTGGTTGGAAGACAATTGTATCCAGTGTGGTAATTGTGCATTCGTATGTCCACACTCTGCTATTCGCGCAAAATTCTGTCACCAGGACGATTTAGACAATGCGCCTGAGGGCTTTCAGTCTATGGCGATGAGCGCCCGTGGTTTTCCGGAAATGCGCTATGCCTTACAGGTTTATGCCGATGATTGCACAGATTGTGGATTGTGTATCGATGTTTGCCCGGTACGGATTGAGACCAGCTCAGGTGAAGAAGAGCGGGCCCTGAAATGGGTTGAAAAAGATGAAGTGCTGCAACGTCAGCGCGACAACCTCGACTGGTTTGAGCGGCTGGAATGGAATGACCGTTCACGAATCGATTTCTCAAATGTCCGTGGGGTGCAATATTTGCAGCCGCTATTTGAGTTTTCCAGTGCCTGTTCTGGTTGTGGCGAAACCCCTTATTTGAAAGTTATCAGTCAGCTATTTGGTGATCGCATGATGGTTGCTAATGCCACCGGTTGTTCATCAATCTATGGAGGCAACCTGCCGACGACACCATGGGCTAAAAATAGCGATGGACGGGGCCCTGCCTGGTCAAATTCCTTATTTGAAGACAATGCTGAATTTGGTTTGGGTTTCCGACTATCTGCCGACCATCATCGTCGACAGGCTGAAGTTTTGCTGCAGGGCGTGAGTGCGGAGGTTGGCACTGAGTTAGTTGATGCATTGACAAACGCACCCCAGCTTACAGAGTTTCAGATTCGCGAACAGCGCAACCGGGTAGCAGAACTCAAGCAAAAACTGGAACAGCTGGATATATCTGCCGCCGGCAATTTAGGGTCTTTAGCGGATCATATGGTGAGGCGTTCGATCTGGATTGTTGGTGGTGATGGCTGGGCCTATGATATTGGCTCCAGTGGCGTTGATCATGTTTTAGCTTCTGGGCTTGATGTCAATATACTGGTCATGGACACCGAGGTGTATTCCAATACCGGTGGCCAGATGTCCAAATCAACACCACTGGGTGCCGTGGCCAAGTTTGCTGCCGCTGGCAAGACCATGGCTAAAAAAGATATAGCCCAACAAGCAATTGCCTATGGTAATGTTTATGTGGCCAGGATTGCCATGGGTGCAAACCCGCAGCAGACTTTACATGCGTTGCGTGAGGCTGAGGCATATCCAGGGCCGTCACTGATCATTGCTTACTCCCATTGTATTGCTCATGGGATTGATATGGAGCAAGGCTTACAGCAGCAAAAACGTGCTGTTGATTGTGGCCACTGGCCATTAATTCGATATAACCCATTGATTCGGGAAACCGGGGGTGTGCCGTTTAGCCTCGATAGCTTGCGCCCGACAATTTCGTTAGCGGAGTACCGCAAGCAGGAGGGTCGTTTCCGTTCACTGGAAAGACATCACCCTGATGAAGCCGCACGCTTGCTTGATATTGCCCAGAAGGGTGTGTTGCAGCGCTGGTCTGTTTATGAAGAAATGGCTACCCGTAATGCTGCTGATTTCCACCCGGATGCGCGCCGGGAGTAACAAGGAATACATTTGAAGGGTCTCATTATTAGCTATACCCAGTTTAAGCTTCTCGCAGTAGTGCTGGTTTTATTACCAGCACTGTCTCAAGGGCTGAGCTTGAAAGTCAGAGATGAGATGGGCCAGCCAATACCCCAGGTGATGGTTAGCCAAACCTTTGTAGCTGTGTCTAAGGCTGATCTCTCCGATCAGGGTTATGCTCCGAACGGGGTCACCAATAAAACTCCAAAAACAATCACTCGTTTTACAGATGCAGAGGGCAAAGTAGTCTTTGCTGATACGGATAGAAAAGTCAGTTGGCGTGCCCGTGCGCAGGGTTATGTTGATGCCAATTTCACAGTGGCTGGAAATGACCTCGTTTTAAAAAAAATGACAGCTGAGCAAAACATCGCCAGCTTTCCAGCCAATGTCTGGTTATCACAGTTAGGTTTTGCTGGTGATCAGCAATTAAAGAAATCTTTCCAGCTCAATTGCGCTTTCTGTCATCAACAGGCATCACTATTTATGCGTGGGGAGCGCACTGTCGAGAAATGGCTTGAAATCATTGAGCGGATGAATTCTTATGGTGCCCGTTTACCAAACCAAGATCACCAACGAGTTGCTAACTTGTTGCAACAAGAATACAGACAACTCAGAGAGCACCCAGAAAAAATACCGCAACCCAGACCATGGGATAGTACTTTGGCTAATGCCGAGATGTTTGAATGGCCGCTGGGCGATGGTTTTTCACAAATGCATGATTTTTTGGTGCATCCAAATGGCAAGGTTTATATTGGTGACAACCTGCAAGATCGTTTGTATGAATTCAATCCCGAAACAGATGACTACACGGTTTATACCGTCCCTCATGATAAAGAAGCAACGCTGGGCGGAATCTTAGGCAACCGCTTCACAGGCGTGCCTAAAGTAAATAACTATTTGGGTGTGCATTCCTTAGCGTACTCAAAAAAAGACGGCCATATCTTTATAACCCCATCGCTTGCACAAGGCTTGCTGGAGTTTAATCCTGATACTAAGGAATATGCTTTTCATAAGATGGATGAGGGTTTTTATCCACACACCATTCGCATCGATAATAAGGATCGTGTCTGGTTTACGCTGGCTTTATCTTCACAAGTGGCGATGTTTGATCGAGATAAAAAAACCTTCAAGTATTACGACTTACCCACGCGTGGCTTTAAAGAATGGATGATTATTAAATCGTTACCATTGGTGTTTTGGATGGATCCGGAAAACCGCCCTTTACCTGATGCTGATCGCGCAGGTACGGGTTTACCCATGCCTTACGGGATTGATGTTGCACCCGATGGCAGCATTTGGGTTGCTCGCCTGTATGCTAACGATTTGGCAAAGATTGACCCTGAGAGCGGTGAAGTCACTATGCTTGAATTTCCGTATCAAGGGCCACGGCGTTTGCGTGTAGATGCACAAAA
Organism: uncultured Acidimicrobiia bacterium; assembly: GCA_964195815.1. GTDB lineage: Bacteria > Pseudomonadota > Gammaproteobacteria > Xanthomonadales > SZUA-36 > SZUA-51. The sequence goes on from CAXMRK010000214.1 coordinate 6,524, forward strand.
CAAGGTTTGGATTGTCGCTTTCCAGGATTCTTTATTGGTTAAATATGATCCAGTAACTAGCCAATATACAGCTTACGATTTACCAGTAATCAATGAAATTCCGTATGCGCTTAATGTGGATAGGGAGCGCGGAGTTGTTTGGGTGAACGGGAATCAGTCAGATACTATTCTGGCCTTCAATATCAGCTCAGAAAGCTGGAAAGTTTACCCGTTACCACGCCAGCGCTTTTTTAGTCGAGACATTGAGATTAACGAGAAAGACGGTTCTATTTATACGACCAACTCTCATTTTCCAAGCTGGCAGTCCGAAGGGGGTATCCCCACTCTGATACGGATTAAAGCTTTGCCGCCAGCCACGCCTTCAGCCGTTTTAACACCTTGAAAAAACTAATCCGCATAGGTCTTTTCATTCTCCTGGGTTTGGTCGTAAGCAGTGAACGCTTGCCGATAAGAAACTGGGTAGAAAAAAAAGCTGAGGCGTTGGAGATAAAAAGCTGGTTAGGAAAAAAAACTGAAGCGTTGGCGATGGAGCATGCCGACAAATTACCGCTGGCCAGAATAGGCGAATACCTGTTTGATAAAAACTGTGCTATCTGCCATGACGACCCAGTAATGAAAGCGCCTACCCGGAAAGCCCTGTCTGCTCTATCCAAAGAAAACTTAATGATCGCCATGGAGTTTGGGAAAATGCAGCCCATGGCTGCACATCTGAGTAAGCAGAAACGTGGCTTAATTGCACTTTATCTGGGGGCTGATGATGCTGAACAGTACCAGTGGCTAGCCGCAGCAAAATGTAGCCACCCAAATAGCGCAGATAAAACGCCACGCGTGAGTAACTGGGGCCTGGGATTTGAGAACCGGCGTTTTGTTAGTGCCGAGCAAGCTGGGATAGATGCCGCTAATGTGGCTGACTTAAGCTTGGCCTGGAGTTTCGCCTTTCCTAAAGTTACCGATATGCGTTCCCAGCCAGTAATCATTGGCGATACCATATATGTTGGTGACAAGGCAGGCATGTTGTATGCCCTGGATCGGCACACAGGCTGCGTTATTAATCACCGAAAAATACTGACTGGATTACGTTCCGCGATCACGCTGGCCGAGCTAAAAGATGGACGTAGGTTATTAGTGTTTGCTAATTCACTGGCCACAGTTTTTGCAGTAGACCCGGAGTCACTGGAAATCATTTGGCAGCAGCGCGCCAGCCTTTCTGATTATTCGATAATCACCGGTTCTATCAGCTACTACGATGAGCGCCTGTTTGTACCTATCTCCGCCTACGAAGTAGCCGCTGCTGGTAGTCCTGCACATGAGTGCTGTAAATCCCATGGTGCTGTGATTGCCATGGATGCCAATACTGGTAAAAACCTGTGGGTTTGGCATGCGACTGCGGATGCGCAGTTAGTCTCTACAGCGGCCGATGGAAAAGAAAGTTATGGCCCTTCCGGGGCTTCAGTCTGGACAACACCAGCTATTGATGTGCAGCGTCAGCGAATCTACTTTGGTACGGGCGAGAATTTATCGCATCCGGCAACCGACACTAGCGACGCCATTATTGCGCTCGATATTAATACTGGAATCTTGATATGGAAGTTTCAGGCAACCAAAGACGATGTCTGGAATGCTGCCTGTTTGAGTGGCGGCCCTAATTGTCCTGAAAACGCAGGTGAAGATTTTGATTTTGGTGCATCTGTAATTATTGCCGATTTAGCCAATGGCAAACAATTGTTACTGGCAGGTCAAAAATCGGGAGAGGTTTTCGCACTGGATCCAGATCCGCAGGCTGAATCAGGTCAGGTGGTTTGGCGTAATCGTATTAGCCAGGGGACTTCCAACGGTGGTGTCCATTGGGGCATGGCTTTGGCTGGAGAGCGGTTATTTGTACCCATTGCCGACCCTGAAAGGGATACTCCCGGTTACACACCACGGCCGGGTTTATCGGCTTTGGATATTAACAGTGGCGAGGTAATTTGGCAGCAAGCAGTGTCGCGCGGGTGCGAATTTAATGCTGAAAACACACCGCCGGTTGGGCTGGAGTCTACTCGTTCTGGTTCTTCAGAGAGTCCTGAGCAAATGTATAAATGCTCTTATTATTATGGCTTGTCTGCCGCTGCCACCGCTACTACTGAGTTGGTGTTCAGTGCGGGTCTGGATGGCAATATTCGAGCCTTTGACAACCGCGATGGACAGCTGTTGTGGCAAACACAAACAGCAATACCACTGCTCGCTGACAACGGTGTGCCAGGCCATGGAGGTGCGATTGATGTGGCTGGTCAGGTGCTCACAGATGGCTGGCTTTATGTGCTTTCCGGCTACAGCATGTTTGGACAGTTGCCCGGTAATTTGTTATTGGCATATAAGCTTGATCCAGAACCCCTTGCAGAGATTAAATCAACCAATAACTGACGGCACTGATAACCACACTGCCGATTAAATTCAGCACAAAGCCCTCTCTTGCCATTTCCTTAACGCTCACCTGACCACTACCAAAGATAATCGCATTCGGTGCAGTAGCAACCGGCAGCATGAATGCACAGGATGCACTCAATGCAGCGGGTATCATCAATAGCTTTGGATCAATCTGAGTCGCAACCGCAGTTGCGGCTAGCACCGGCATGAGTAAGCTGGTGGTTGCCGTATTACTGGTAATTTCTGTGAGGAAGGTAACGCTTAAACAGATTGCCAGAATTAGCAGGTAGGGTGGCATTTTGGTAAGCGTTGCCATCTGTACAGCCAGTGTGTCAGCCAATCCGCTGTTAACAAAAGCTGCTGCTATAGTCAGTCCGCCTGAAAATAACAACAATACGCCCCAGGGGATTTTTTGTGCGGTTTTCCAATCCAGTAACCGATCTTTTTTATTGCTATGACCGTCGGCACGGCCGTTGGGTATGCTTGCCAGCAAAGCCACGGCAATCAGTGCAACAGAAGCATCATTTGCCCCCGGCAGCTCCAACCAGGTCTTCCAGCCGCCAAATGGGGCAGTTCGTGTTATCCACGCTATGGCAGTCATTAAAAAAATAATCATGACACGTTTTTCTTCTGTGCGCCAAGCTCCTGGATCAGGTAACTCGATCCGTTGCTTTAACTGGATACCACGGGTTAGCCACAGCGCAATTAAGGGAATGAAAATTATCACCACAGGTAAACCCCAGCTCATCCATTCAATGAAGCTGATCTCGGCGCCAATCTGTTCGTTATAGACAGACATGAAAATTAAATTGGGAGGTGTACCAATGGGAGTCCCCAGACCACCGACACTGGCCCCATAAGCAACACCTAAAAGTAGTGGTATCGCCAGACGGCGTTCGGCTTTCTCTAAAACCGCCAGTGCAACAGGTAACAGCATCAGCGTTGTAGCGGTGTTAGAAATCCACATGCTTAGCATGGCAGCGGCCACCATAAAGCCTAATACCAGCCGAGTGGCACTAGTGCCACCGAACAAGTGCAGCATCTGTAGGGCGATGCGTCGGTGAGCGCCGCTCTTGGCCATTGCTGCTGAAATCATAAAGCCACCCATCAGCAATAAAATAAGCCAATGACCATAGGCCTGAGCGACTTGCTTTGCACTGAGCACACCCAATAGCGGAAAGAGTGCTAGCGGTAGCAGGGAAGTAAAGGGAATCGGTACCGGCTCAAAGATCCACCACACTGCACACCATAAAGTGACTGCCAGAGTTATGGCTTGAGCGGCGGGCCAATTCACGGACAATAAATAGAGCCCGAGCAGAAAACAGAACAGTGGGGTGCCATATAATAGATAATTAGTTCTAGTTAGCATTAAGTGTCAGAGTCCAGTACATGA
>CAXMRK010000215.1:0-20873 GCA_964195815.1 uncultured Acidimicrobiia bacterium
TGCTAGAAATGCAGCCAGCAGAACCAGTAGCAGACTGGCAATAATTAAAATTGTGGTACGCATCAGGCCTCTGGCTCCACTGCAGGCTCAGCACTGGATTCCGTAGCACCCACATCAAAGTTTTGTGCAGGTCTGGATTGAAGTTGTCGAGTCAATACTAATAAGGAATTGAGATCAGGCCACTCCGGATCCAGATTTATCTCAGCTAATGTCTTCAAGGATTCTAGCGCTGCTGCATTGGCAGTGACGGTAGGATCAAAAAAATCACTAAGCCAGGTAGTTACCCGTTGAACAGAAGCCTGGTATATTTTGGTCCGCCCAGCCAGAGCCGCAACTCTTGCCGACTGCAATTCCAAACGAATGCGATCCTTCATTTGTTCAGCTTGAGTCAAAGTCAGGAACTTGCCGGCCCCCTGATCCTCTCTGATGGTGAACAGTGATTTCATTAGATAGGAAAGCTTTGACATAGGGCCGGATTCCCCATCCGTGCTCTCCACAATTAATTCATCATCTCTTTCTGGTAACTGGGACTGCCATAGGTCGACCGATTGCTCCAAAGCCAGCAATTGGCCTGTAATTGCAACAACGTCAGGGGCAGCAACAGTATTAATTGACAATATTTCCTGTTGAATTCGTTGCCGTACAGAAGCAAAAAGCTGAGCATCCTGAGTCGCAAGCTGTTGATCTGCGAGTCTTAATAAATTAACAGCAGCAGCAGAATCATCATAAACTTCGAGCCGCTGAGCTGCTGCACGTACCAGAAAAGCCACTTCAGCCAGGGCTACGTCTCTATCGGTAGCTTGTTTGTTCAGCGCCAGTGATGACAGTGTGGTCTCACTGAGCTGTTGGCGATCATTCAATCCACCGAACCCCTGTTCGAGGGTAGTCAATCGAGATTGCAATGCAGTGTCAACATCCACCTGCTGCAGCTGATTTCCAGACAAGGTGTTAATTTGAGCAGTAAAATCATCAAACTTTGGTTGCAAGACATCTTCACCAACAATACTGCCCCCCATCGCCTCAATCGCCACTTTCAATTCTGAAATTTCAGCCTGCAAACGCTTATTCTGGTTATCCGCCTCCATTAGCAGACTATCACTGGATTCCAGGCTCCTGAATTCTTGCCAGGCACCCCAGCAAATAGCAATACATGCAAGTAGCAGCGCGAACAAAGCTATCCCGCGTCCTGATGACACAGGTTTTGAAGGCATTTCCGTAGCTGGAGCTACCGGTTTTTTCGCTGGTTTTTGAACTGGAACCTGCTCAAACTCAACATCTTTTGCGGGCATTTTCTCAGTTTTATCGAGATCTTGGTTTTCACTCATGAATATATACTCTTGGACTCATAACAGATGCTACTAGAATCAGAGCTTTTATGCACTAGGAGCCTGTCTGATTTTCTACTGTTAATAGATTATCGGCAAGCAGCGATTGTAAAACCAAACTCCAGGCTGCTTCCTCACTCTACTGTTGTTTATAGTCTTCAGACTCCGAATTTTATTGCGCAATGGTAGCTAATATCGACTCATTTTGAGGTCCTGATGAAACCGATACCGAAGCCATTCCAAACTGAATTGCCTGGGCTTCAAGTCGCCTGGATATTACTACTGCATGTCCTTTTAAAATTTTCTCAGATATGGCTTGTGGCCATTCTTTCAAAGCTACCTGCATTGCCATGGAAGAGGTAAATACGCAATTAATCGATGTTTGTTGGCAAAGCACAGCAAACATTTCATTAGGCAATGGTAATGGGTAACGCTGATAAACATGTATGTTATGAACTGTAAAGCCGCGTCTTTTCAACGTGCTTTCGATTAAGCTACGTCCGCCTGGAGCCGAAATAATGACTATATCCTGTGCACAAACCTCGGCTGTTTGTAAACCAGGTAATTCCAGCAAAGCTTCAGAGTTTGTACCCTGCGAACAGGTAATGTGCTTTACCCCAGCTACTGATAAGGCTTGTGCCGTCGCCGGACCAACAGCGATACATTCAGTACTCGATGGCAGCACCATATCTGCAACTTTTAAACCCTGGAAAAAACCTGCGACGGCATTAATACTCGGAAAAATCAGACGTAAACCATGCTTTTCCAGCAAAGACTCGTCTTGAGTTAAAAACTTACCTTCACGCAAGCGCACTTCAAAAGCCGGCGCTACAAAACTCTGAATTCCTAGTTTTTGCAGCAAAGCCTGTAGTTCAAGCCCTTTTTTCAAGGGCCGGGTGATAACAAAAGCTGCTATTTCACCTACAGACACTAACTCTCATCCAATGCCGCGATAATCTCAGTTCCACCGGCTGAGAGAAGCTCATCAGCCAATTGTTTTCCAAGTTTCTCAGCTTCGAGACAATCTGCCTGGCCGCTGACCTCAATATTACGACTACCGTCTGGCATAGCTAAACCAGCCCGCATTTTCAGCTGACCATCTACCACACTTGCGAATGCTGATAGTGGCCAGTGGCAACCCGCTTCAAGTCTCGCTGCCAGTGCGCGCTCTGCTAAAGCCGCACAACGCGCAGTTGGATCATCCAGGCTGCTGATAAATGAAGCAGCTGGATTACCATCACAGCACTCTATTCCAATAATTGCCTGGCCTGGAGATGGTAGCCATTGATCCACTGAAAGCTGCCCAGTAATTCGCTGCCCCCATCCGAGTCGTTCCAGGCCGGCACAGGCGAGGATGATCGCGTCATAATCTCCTGCATCCAGTTTGGCAATTCTAGTATTTACGTTTCCACGTAAGTCATGGATTTTCAAATCCTCGCGTTGAGCCAACAGATGGCTGCGGCGACGTAGACTGGAAGTCCCCACGATTGCACCTGCAGGTAATGCTTCCAGGCTGGCATAATTATTTGAAACAAAGGCATCTGCAGGATTTGCACGCTCCAGAAATGCTGGCATTTGCATACCCGGCGGCAATATTGCGGGTACATCTTTAAGTGAATGCACTGCAATATCTGCAGCATCGGCCAGCAGGGCCTGCTCAAGCTCTTTAAGAAACAGTCCTTTGCCACCAATTTCAGCCAACGGCTTGTCGAGAATTTGATCTCCACGGGTAGTCATTGGCACTAAAGTAACTGTCAGTTCTGGAAATTTCCCTTCCAGTAAAGCTTTTACATGCTCTGCCTGCCACAAAGCAAGTTGAGATTCGCGTGTAGCAATTCGAATATTTTTCATCAAGTCTTTCCTTATTGTTCTTTTAACCAATCTCGCATAGCCGCAACATTTCGTCTGCTAATCAAAGGGGTGATGTCTGTGCCTTCAATTAACAAATGTTGCTGCCCTTTAGAATCCCGCTGTATCCCACGAATTTTTTCCCGAGCAACTAAAGTATTGCGGTGAATTCGTAACAACTCATCACTAAACTCATGCTCCAGCTCTTTTAATGGCTCATCAATAATTGCCTCGCCCTCACGATGACAAATTACTGTGTATTTGTCTTCAGCCCGAACACAAAAAATATCTTCTAGCGGTATTAAAATTACTTTTTCTCCAACACGTGAGCGAATGTATTTTCGTTTACAACTATCACCCACTGCAAGGCCTAGATATTGGCGAGCCTTACCCAGAGCAGCTTCAAGCCGTTCCCGACGGACGGGTTTTAGTAAATAATCCAGCGCTTGTTCTTCAAATGCCTGAAGCGCGTGCTCATCAAACGCTGTACAGAATATTATCGCGGGTTGTGGCCTTAACTGTTTTAGTTCTGCAGCAACCGTAAGTCCATCCATTTCCGGCATATGGATGTCTAACAATAGTAAATCTGGCTTCAGCAATGCATATTTCTGCAATGCCTCTCTTCCATTACTGGCATGGCCGACCACTTCGTAACCGGGCATTTCTGCTAACAGTCGCTGTAAACGACTTAAAGCCAGTGGCTCGTCATCAACTACTAGAATATGCATTATAAGGAAACCGCAATATAGATTGAAATTGACCTTTATCCGACTCCGGATTATAGGGGTTCAAGCTAAGGCTGGCTCTCCCAGAAAAGTGATAGTGTAATCGTTCGCGGATGTTGGCAACAGCCATTTGATTGCCATCACGAGAAGAACTATTCTGGTTGAATGGCGAAGTGACAACAATGACAACATAATCACCATCGCAAGCTCCGGAAATGCCCACTGTTCCAGCTTCTGTACTGGGCTCTATACCATGGGCAACTGCATTTTCTACCAATGGCTGTAATAACAGGGGTGGCATTAGTGCATCACCAGGCAAATCATCCACCTGCCAGCTTAATTTCAAGCGCTGACCTAGCCGATGTTGCTCAATGCGGAGATATTTCTCCACCATTGCTAACTCATCATCGAGTGTACTCAGTTCCCGGGTATCCCGTAACGCACTCCGGAACAGGTCTGCCAGGTCCTCGGTTGCCTGTTCAGCCTTAATCGGATTTTCAGGAATCAATGCTGCAATAGAGTTCAGACTGTTAAACAGGAAATGTGGTCGGATTCTGCTTTGTAATGCCTGCACACGAGCCTCTGTCTGAGACATGTTTTCCTGTTGCCAGAGCTGTTGAATATAATAATATCGCAGCATGACTGCTGAAAGCATCGCCACCACCACACTGGTCCTTAAACTAAATTCAAGCTGGTTAATATCTAGTAAGGCATATTCAAAAACCTGCAATAGCAACCAACCTAGCCATGATGCAATAAACCCGATTATTACTATCACTACCCAACTCACCCACCAGGCACGATTACCCTCAAAATCATTCAGCCAATTACGCGCTAAGCACAAGCAAAAAAGAATCAGCAGTGACAAGCCAATAATCAGCAGGCTATTTATTCCGAGCTGGTGCCAAATTGGCACACCTTGACGAACAATCTCGATTGATAACAATACTATTTCAGCCATCAGCACTGCGGCCAGCAAGACTTGCCAGCGACAAAAGTCCGGTAAGATAACCTGAACTACTTCTTCTTTATTGGTCATTCAAACTCGTTGATAAGCGTTGTGATAGCCAGCGGCCAATATCCCTGATTTCTTGCTGGCAAACTGCATGCGCCATTGTATATACCTGCCATTCTAGCTGATAACCCAAACGACTCAGATGGGATGCCGCTGTTTTACCAACAGTATATGGAACAACTGGATCCTGACTGCCATGCCCGGAAAAAATGTGCATGCCAGCAGTATTTGAAGCTTGTAACTGATCGAGCTGCTCAGGGAATAATAAATAACAGGAAAGCGCCATTATACCAGCCAGTCGTTGTGGATAACGGAGCCCAACATGTAGTGCCATAGCACCGCCTTGAGAAAATCCAGCCAAAATAATATCTGCCGGCTTTCTACCCGCGGCGATCTCAGCATTTATCAATGCATTAATACGCTGACTTGAACGCTCAATACCTTTTTCATCCTGATCCCGACGAAGATCGATACCTTTAATGTCATACCAGGCTGGCATCGTCATGCCGCCATTAATCGTGACTGGAATGGAGCTCGCATGAGGAAAAATAAAGCGCACACCTTCAGCAAGAATTTCAGGGCTCAAATCGAGCTGTGGGACTATTGGTTCAAAATCATGTCCATCTGCACCTAAACCGTGTAGCCAGATAACTGAATATCGAGTGCTTTTCCCAGTGTCAACCACTACACAATTAGGATACTGCTCTTCATTCGTCACTATTTAATATTCCTTTTTATTTTCGATTGTTTCTATATATCAGATAGGTATATAGTTTACAGTGTTATTCGCTATTTACGCTATTACGGGATTTGCATAATGCGTCAAATTTTTACGATACTATTGTTACTGGTTTGTGTGAGTTCTTGTGGCCAGAAAGGTGATCTTTTTATTGAAGATTCTGAGTCAGAGACTACGCTGCAAAAGAATCCAGAAACTGCGGTTGAGAATGAACAAGATACTAATCAAAAGTCCGGTGATGGCTAGATGCTGGTCCAATTCCACAAAATGCATGGATTAGGCAATGATTTCATTCTTATCGATAATCGCCATCAGCAATTCAAGACAAACCCTGTACTTCTACGTCAGCTTGCAAATCGCCATACAGGTATTGGTTGTGACCAGTTTCTTATTTTAGAAGCTCCAACTAGTGATACTGCCTATTTGAATTTTCGCATTTTCAATGCTGATGGCAGTGAAGCAGAACAATGTGGCAATGGAATGCGCTGCATCACCTTATTTCTTGGGCTGCAGGGAGAAATTTCGTCTACAGACTTCACTATCAATGGGGCCGCTGGAGATATAATTTGTCGCTGGCGAATGGATGACCCAATCAATCAGGCGTCGATCAACATGGGGGAACCGAAACTTAGTGCTGCAGAAATACCCATGGATTGCAATTATTTGCAGGCTCTGGATAACGGCCGTTGGCGCTTAGAGTCAGACAAGTTAAAGATACAATTCAGCGCTGTTTCTATGGGTAACCCGCATGCAATTGTGCTCGCAGATGAGCACCCTGATTTGAGTCTGGAACAACTATCAGCATTGCTTAGCCAGCACCCTGCTTTCCCCTCTGGCGTCAATATTGGCTTGGTCGAAAACTACTCAGCCAATAGTGTGCAACTTCGAGTATTCGAACGTGGCAGTGGTTTAACTCAAGCCTGTGGCAGTGGAGCCTGTGCAGCTATGGCCGCATTACGCCTGACCGGTAAAATTGACCACTCGGTGAGCGTCCATCAACCTGGGGGTGAACTGGTGGTAAACTGGTACGGATCCGAAGACGTATCAGTCAGCGAACGCAATTTAGAGGGAAACCTTGCGCATACAAACAGAAGTAACAATAATGACCTTTGGATGACTGGTCCTGCAAGTTATGTTTTTAAGGGAGAATTTAGGGATGAATACAAACGTTAATATGGATGAAAAATCTGTTATCGAATGGTTAGAACAGAACCCGGACCTGTTTCAGCGCTTCCCTAAATTACTCGAGAGTATCGAGCTTATTCATGCCGAGAGCGAGAACACCAGCTCATTAATTGAACGGCAAGTTAGCCGATTACGCACTAATAATCGTGATCTTGAGCGTAAAATGCAGCAAATGATGCAAAATGCGCTTGAAAATGAGCAGCTGATGGGTAAGTTACACAAACTTTCTCTTGCACTTGGCGAAACCGAGAATCTGGCTGAATTTTTCCAACTATTAAGAGATGAGTTAAAAACCCGGTTTAAAGCAGACCATGTTTATATTGGTCTATTCGCCGATAACATTGATACAGAAGCCGATCTCCCCTTAAGCACCATACATTCAGAAAACCCCGAACTAATGCCTTTCCGCACTCTGCTTGATGGTGGACAAACAAGTTGTGGGCGGCTTGCCCGTGAGAAATTGCAATTTTTATTTGGGCGTGACAACCATGTACGCTCAACCGCACTGGTACCGATTGGCAAACAGGGCAAATATGGAATGCTAGCCATTGGCTCAGAAAATCCGGGGCGTTTTTTTCCTGGCATGGGCACCATGTTCCTTGAATTGCTGAGTGAAACGATCAGTCACCGTCTGTCACTACAGGAAGCGGTTCCACAGCGACTCTCAGCTTAAAGAGCCGGGGAGAGATTTGTGCCCGAGCAGCGGCGAACTCAGGCTTCGATTAGCGAGTTTCTGCAATATTTAAAAGTTGAGAAACAGCTTTCCCCTCGAACGATCAGCGCATACCAACGCGATCTCGATTGCCTGAATAGCCATTTAGATACAATAGGCTTAAACGCAATAGATCGAGTTGATGAAACTCACATTCGTAGATTTATCGCCGATCAGCATAGGCGAGGTTTGGGCAGTCGCTCGTTACAGAGATTGTTATCCGCAATCCGTAGCTTGTTTAAGTATCTGTTGCGCGAAGGTCTCGTTAGCAACAACCCTGCATTATCTATTCGCGCACCAAAACAAGAGCGTCGATTGCCTGCCACTCTTGACACAGACACAGTTAATCACCTGTTATCTTTTAAAGCAGATACTCCTATCGCCATTAGAGACAAAGCGATGCTAGAGTTGTTTTATTCATCCGGCTTACGCCTGAGTGAATTAGCTGATTTGGAGTGGCCAGCGATAGATGCCCGCTCAGGGATTGTCAGAGTTACCGGTAAGGGCAATAAAACCAGGGAGGTACCCATTGGTAGAGTTGCACTTGAGGCTATTGAGCTTTGGCGTCGAGAAAGAGCCATCATTGCCGATTTTGATGAAACCAAAATTTTTATAAGTATGCGCGGCAAAGCAATATCAGTCCGCAGTATTCAGCAACGCATTGCCCATTGGGCAAGAATCCAGGGCATACCTCAGAGGGTATACCCCCATTTACTAAGACATTCGTTTGCTACTCACCTGCTAGAATCGAGCAGTGATTTACGGGCTGTTCAGGAAATGCTGGGGCATGCTGATATTTCCACCACACAAATCTATACTCATCTCGATTTTCAACATCTGGCAAAAGTTTATGATAAGGCCCACCCAAGGGCAAAAAAGAAAAAATGAGCCGCAGACTCACAACAATGTAATAACATTACATCGGCAGACGACTGCGTTTGCTCTATTATCAGAACTCCTGAGTTAATCTATAAAGCACTTCCTCTTAGCTGAATCAACTTGCTTTTTTAATTACAGCACCCATGTATGAATTTACTAACAAAACATTCAGGCTATTGGCATGGAACAATATCGCGGCACCACAATCCTTTCAGTTCGACGTAACAATCAGGTAGTCATCGGTGGTGATGGCCAGGTCACACTGGGCAACACGGTGATGAAGTCCAACGCACGAAAAGTGCGGCGCTTATATAAAGATACAATTCTGGCCGGTTTTGCCGGAGCTACAGCCGATGCATTTACCTTGTTTGAACGCTTTGAAGGCAAGCTGGAAAAATATCAGGGACACCTCACCAGGGCCGCTGTGGAAATGGCCAAAGATTGGCGTACCGACCGTGCTTTACGTCGACTTGAAGCACTGCTTTCTGTCGCTGATGAAACCACATCATTAGTAATATCAGGCAATGGGGATGTCATTGAGCCAGAACATGGGCTAATCGCCATCGGTTCAGGTGGACCTTTTGCTCAAGCTGCAGCTCAGGCCTTACTCGACAACACCGATATGGATGCTGAAACTATCGTTCGAAATTCACTCGCAATTGCCGCGGATATTTGCATATACACTAACCATAACCTGGTTATTGAATCGCTGGAGGCAAAATAATGTCAACCATGACACCTCGTGAAATTGTCCAGGAACTCGACAAACACATTATTGGACAATCGGATGCCAAACGAGCAGTCGCAATAGCATTACGCAACCGCTGGCGACGCATGCAGTTACCCATTGAATTACGTAATGAAATAACCCCGAAGAACATTTTGATGATTGGCCCTACCGGAGTCGGGAAAACTGAAATTGCCCGCAGGCTAGCCAGATTAGCAAACGCCCCATTTATCAAAGTTGAAGCGACAAAATTTACAGAAGTTGGATACGTTGGCAAAGACGTTGAATCCATCATTCGGGATTTAGTCGATTCAGCTATAAAAATGGCTCGTGAGCAGGCCATGGCTGCAGTACGTAGCCGAGCCGAAGATGCCGCCACCGAAAGACTATTGGACATCTTGCTACCAAAACCGCAAAACATTGGTTTTGCTAATGAACCAGAACCTCCTACAAGTAGTGACAGCGATACCCGACAAAAGCTCCGGGTAAAATTATTGCAAGGCGATTTAGACGAGCGTGAGATCGAATTCGACATTTCCTCGCAAATGGGTGTGGATATTATGACCCCCCCGGGCATGGAAGAAATGGCGAGCCAGCTACAAGGCATGTTTCAGAATATGGCAGGCAGTCGATCGCAAACGCGGAAAATGAAAATTTCTGAAGCTCGACCAATTTTGACTGAAGATGAAGCAGCTAAGCTGATCAATGATGAAGAAATCAAACTGCAGGCACTCGACAATGCTGAACAAAACGCCATTGTCTTTATTGATGAGCTCGATAAAGTCACCAAACGTGCTGAAACCAGTGGTGGTGATGTTTCCCGTGAAGGTGTACAGCGTGATTTATTACCGCTGGTTGAAGGCTGCACAGTTTCTACTCGCTACGGAATGATTAAAACCGACCACATGTTGTTTATAGCATCTGGGGCTTTCCATCTTTCCAGGCCATCAGACTTAATCCCTGAGCTTCAGGGCCGCTTGCCCATACGGGTTGAGTTACACCCGCTTGGGGTAAATGAATTTACTCGCATCTTGACGGAGCCCGACGCCTCCTTAACCGAGCAATACCATGCTCTTATGGGTACCGAAGGTGTCACTCTGGACTTTAACCAGGACGGTGTAAAACGGATAGCTGAAATTGCATTTCAGGTGAATGAGTCCACCGAAAATATCGGTGCGCGTCGACTACACACAATTATGGAACGTCTGCTGGATAAGGTATCTTATGATGCACCGGACCAGGATGGCAGCGAGGTACTGATTGACGCTAATTATGTCAACCAAAACCTCAATGAACTTGCTGCTGATGAAGACCTTAGTCGGTATATTCTATAATTAAACGGCTGGCACAAGATCCGTGTCAGCTCATTTCATAACTCATCATAAAAAGCGCTAATCCATTAGCGCTGTTCCTCACTGTCGGGCAACTGCTTAATATACATATCGCTAGTGGGATATGGGATCAAAATGCCTTCAGTCTTGAAGCGCTTGTAAATCGCCATATACAGATAGTGCCGGAGGCGACCACGTAGTGCCGGCTCATCAATCCAGCACATCAATTCAAAATCCAGACTATAGGCGCCAAAGCCACGCATACGCACTACTGGCTCGGGCATTCTGACGATATGCTCGAGCTCAAGGGCCACCGTTTTAAGCACGCTACAAACCCGATCTACATCGCTGCCATAAGCAACCCCAATTTGAAGACGAATTCTTTCTTTAACCCAATGCCCCCCACTTTCATTTATCACCGTAGAGTTGGCAATAATGGCATTTGGTATATTTACCTCAATATCATCACGGGTTATCAGTCGGGTAGAACGCAAACCAACATGGGTAACCATACCCCTCTCACCACTGTCTAGATTAATATAGTCACCGATTGTATAGGGGGCATCTGCAACAATAGAAATACCTGAAATCACGTTGGCTAAAGTATCTTTGGCTGCAAAACCAACCGCAATACCTACGATTCCAGCTGACGCCAACCAGGCAGTAGCATCAATACCCCAAATATTAAGCAATAGGTATACAGAAATACCAACGACCAGCCCCTTCAGCACCATATTGAACAATGGCATGGTGCGTTCTTCGATAACTTTAAAGTGGTCTTTGATGTGTTTCAGAATGTCCAGAAATATGCCGATGCTACGTGAGCCTGCAAGGGTCCAGCTAAATACAAGCATGCTAAGTAAGACCCTGTTAATTAAAAGATCCCACGCAACTGGCAATTGCAACGCGGCCATTGAGATCAACAGGAAAGTTATCAGCACTGTTATAAAAACAGGGCGGCTCAATAACAGGATAAGGCGGTCATCTAAATCTGACTTACTCCGTTGAGTAAGGCGATGTAAAACATCAGAGAAAACCCACTGCACAATTTTAGCCAGGACCAAGCCAACTACCAGTAACATTAGCGCCATGGCAACAGGATGCTCCTGCAACATATCCCAGTATGGGCGTATATTCTGCGGCATTAGCTGGTCAAGATTACTCAGTAATAACTGACCGTCAGAAACTTCATCAATAACAGTTTCAGCTACAGCCTGACCTGACTCCACCACCTCAGATGTTTTTTCTGTTGATTGTTCAGTTGTCGCTTCGGCCATTCTCTGCATCCAGAATCAATAGTTAATTGTGAATACTACCAAACTTGAGCGAATAATCCACAAAAAGACCCGCAAAAAATTGCCAAAATGGTTAAAAAATGGTATAAAGACGGGCTGATTTTCATCAACTGTATTTTGTTTCTACGGATTACAGCTGAGATTAATCAAATTCACACATGCACCGGTCAAATTCAGCCGGGTGCCTGCGGATGCAAAAGTCATCAATGCCGGTTTAATGAATACCATTTATTAACCAGGCTGCAGGTAGCTGAATTGGGTGCATGGAAGCTTAACCCTAAGATTCGAAAGCACTTAATTATGTGCCGAAAAACGGCTGTGCGCGAATCTGTTAGATAAAGGAAATTTAGATCATGGCAAACGTTACCATGCGTCAACTGCTCGAAGCCGGCGTTCATTTCGGTCACCAGACTCGTTACTGGAACCCAAAAATGGAACCTTATATTTTTGGTGCCCGCGGCAAAATCCATATCATCAACCTCGAAAAAACCGTTCCTATGCTTAATGATGCTATGAGCTTCATTAGCAAATTGTCTGCCCGTCGCGGCAACGTCATGTTTGTAGGTACTAAACGTGCTGCTGGAGCAACTATTGCTGCTGAAGCAATTCGCTGTGGTATGCCACATGTTTCACATCGCTGGTTAGGTGGAATGCTCACCAACTTCCGTACAATCCGTCAGTCTGTTCGTCGCCTGAAAAGCCTGGAAGAAATGCAGAAAGACGGCAGTATGGACAAACTGGTGAAAAAAGAAGTTCTGCAGCTACAACGTGAACAGGACAAGCTAGAACGCAGCCTTGGCGGTATTAAAGATATGAAGGGCTTGCCTGATGCGCTGTTCATTATTGATATTGGCCACGAAGACATCGCCATTAAAGAAGCAAAAAAACTGGGAATTCCAGTTATTGCCGTAGTTGACACCAACTACAACCCTGAAGGTATTGACTACCCTATTCCAGGAAATGATGACGCAATCCGGGCGATCAAAATTTATACCGAACTGGCTGCTGACTCTGTTCTCGAAGGACGCGCTTCCATGCCACATATCGGTGATAGCACGGAAGAATTTGTTGAACTGGACAAGGAAGGCCGGCCAATTGCTAAAGAAGCAACTAAAAAGCCTGCCAACAAGGCCAGCAAAAAAACTGCTGTAAAAAAAGCAGCTAAAGCCGTTACTGAAGAAGCCGTTACTGAAGAAGCCGTTGTTGCTGAAGAAGCCGTTGTTGCTGAAGAAGCCGTAAAACCCAAAGCTACCAGCAAGAAAAAAACCAGCAAGAAAAAAGCTGCAAAGAAGAAAGCCAGCAAAAAAGCAACCGCTAAAAAAGCTGACTAAATCTTTTAGTTGGCAGGTAAGCCTGCCAACTAAAACAAACTATTATTAAATTGGCCTGAAAGCAAAAAGGCCTACTACGAATGAGGTATCGTTATGGCTATTACTGCCGCAATGGTTAAAGAACTGCGTGAACGCACAGGCGCAGGCATGATGGAATGTAAAAAAGCACTGGTTGCAACCGATGGAAATATGGATCTGGCAATCGAAAACATGCGTAAAGCCGGCTTGGCTAAGGCCGACAAAAAGGCTAGCCGCGTTGCTGCCGAGGGTTTGGTTGTTGTAGCTCAGAGCGATGACAACAAAACTGCTGTTGTCGTGGAAGTGAACAGTGAAACTGACTTTGCCGCTAAAGACAAGCAATTCACCAGCTTTGCTAAACAGGTTGCTGAAGTTACTCTCAACGCAAACCCCGCTGATATTGAAGCACTTATAGCTACTGATTTTGCGGACGGAGAAACCGTTGAAACTGCACGTCAGGCATTGATTGCAAAAATTGGAGAGAACATACAAGTTCGTCGCTTTGAACGTATCGAAACTGATGGTGTTCTTGGCTCTTATATCCATAGTGGCCGTATTGCTGTTCTAGTCGATCTACAAGGCGGAAATGATGAGTTGGCAAAAGATATCGCCATGCACGTTGCTGCTGTAAGCCCACAGTTCATTAGTGTTGATGATATTCCTGCAGAAATTCTTGAAAAAGAAAAAGAAATATTGATTGCTCAAGCACAGGATTCTGGTAAACCACCTGAAATTATTGAAAAAATGGTTTCTGGGCGCTTACGTAAGCACCTAGCAGAAATCACCCTTCTCGGACAACCCTTTGTTAAGGATACCGACATTTCAGTTGAAAAACTGTTACAGCAAAACAGCGCAAGTGTAAATCGATACATCCGTCTGGCTGTGGGTGAAGGCATCGAGAAGAAAGAAGAAAATTTTGCCGATGAAGTAATGCAGCAAGTACAAGGAGCATAAGCCGTGGCCAAAGCCGCCTACCAAAGAATTCTCCTCAAACTTAGTGGTGAAGCACTGCTGGGAAATGAGAATTATGGTATTGATCCGGTCATCATTTCCCGAATCGCAAAAGAGGTTCGGGAAATTCTTGAAACCGGCGTACAGGTGGCTATTGTTATTGGCGGCGGCAATATATTTCGAGGCGCTGGTCTGGCTGCTGCAGGCATTGATCGTGTCACGGGTGACCATATGGGCATGCTGGCAACAGTCATTAACTCACTGGCTATGCAGGATGCGTTGGAGCGTGTTGGGCTTTCAGCCAGAGTAATGTCAGCGATTTCAATCAATGATGTTTGTGAAGATTACATACGTCGCCGGGCTATTCGCCATTTGGAAAAAGGACGAGTAGTTATCGTCAGCGCTGGCACAGGCAACCCATTTTTTACCACTGATACTGCCGCAGCTTTGCGGGCCATAGAAATTGACGCTGATCTGGTGATTAAAGCAACTAAGGTTGACGGAATCTACTCCGCTGACCCAGTGACTAATAAAGATGCGGTACGTTATGAGCGCATTAGTTATGACGACGTGATAGAAAAAAAATTAGCCGTTATGGACACCAATGCCATTGTGCTTTGTCGCGATCAGCACATGCCAATCAGAGTGTTTAATATGTTTGCTGAGGGAGACCTTTTACGACTGGTGTGTGGACAGCCTATTGGCACTTTAGTTGATAAGGGCTAATTTCAGCTGTCTCATCTAGCCATATTGGGTCAACCCAGTGTGCTGACAAATATAATACATTCACTTTATTGGGTTTATTTCAGAATTTTGCCCTGATTCTGCTACAATCTATCATCAATCCGCACCATTAATCTGCTGATTTCAGCTTATTATTTCTGCGAAATCATTGCCCTGATGCCAGCTAATAATGGTATTGAGCAACTAAGTGTAAAATAGTGGTCAAACTGGCACCATTTAATTGAGACCAATAGACAGACAGAGAAAATAAAATGATTAATGACATCCTCAAAGATGCAAAAGTCAGGATGATAAAAAGCATCGAATCCTTACGCAAGGCACAGGCAAAAATCCGTACCGGTCGTGCACACCCAAGTTTACTGGAGCATGTACATGTTGATTACTATGGTTCTGAAGTACCGCTGAGCCAGGTATCCAATGTTTCTGTTGAAGATGCACGTACACTCAGCCTCATTCCGTGGGAAAAATCCATGGTCGGCCCAATTGAAAAAGCCATAATGAAATCAGACTTGGGGCTGAATCCTGCAACTTCTGGAACTATTATCAGAATTCCTTTACCGGCATTGACTGAAGAGCGTCGGCGCGAACTTGGAAAGGTCGTCCATAATGAAGGTGAGAATTGTAAAATAGCTGTTCGCAATATTCGTCGTGACGCCAATCACCATATTAAGGAGTTGCTTAAGTCTAAGGATATTTCAGAAGACGAAGAACGCCGTGCGGAAACTCAAATCCAAACTCTCACTGATCAATTTATAACTCAGGTTGATGAGATTGTTGCGGTAAAAGAGAAAGATCTTCTGGAATTCTAAACAATCTTGGATTCTGTAAATCAAGATGTATAACTCAATTTCATGACTGCCAATAATCTGCCACAGCATTTAGCTATCATCATGGATGGTAATGGTCGTTGGGCGGCCCGTCAGGGGCAGCCTCGAGGCTTAGGCCACCGTGCTGGCCGAAAAGCTTTGAGAGCAGTGGTTGAACATGTCTCAAATATTGGTATTTCAGTATTGACTGTATTCGCATTTAGCAGTGAAAACTGGCAACGGCCTGCCACCGAAGTTCAACTATTGCTCGAACTTTTTAAACGCGCACTTTCACGAGAAATTAAAGAATTACACGAAAACAACATCTGTGTCCGCTTCATCGGTGATCGTTCGCGCTTTAGCGAAAAACTCCAACTAAAAATGAGCAATGCAGAGTTACTGACTGCCAACAACACGAGCCTGCAATTAAACATTGCCGTCAATTACGGGGGACGCTGGGACATTACTCAGGCCGCTCGAGAATTAGCCCAACAAGTTGCTGCAGGAGATTTGCTTGCAGACAATATTGATGAAGATATGTTTACAAATGCATTATCTTTATCTGACTGCCCTCCCCCCGATTTATTGATACGTACCGGTGGAGAAAAACGGGTGAGCAATTTCTTACTCTGGCAACTGGCTTATTGTGAAATATATTTCTGTGACATTTTGTGGCCAGACTTTTGTGCCGAAAATATAGATACCGCGCTTTTAGAGTATAGTCGCCGACAACGCCGCTTTGGTTCAACACCTTTACAGACTACAAGGCGTAGTCAAAGTGTTTAAAACAAGACTGCTGACTGCACTCATCTTATTGCCGGTTTTTTTATTCATCTTATTTGCCTTGCCGGCACAGGGGTTTTCTCTGTTTTTTGCAATATTGATGCTTATCGGCGGCTGGGAATATTCGAAACTTGTCGGCTTACAGCCCCCACTTTTGCGGCTGCTCTATCTGGGTGTTTTAGTTCTCACTCTGGGTTATCTTGCTACTAACGATGGGCAAAATGCTGTGCACCAGTTAAGCGCGGGAAGCAGCCTAAATGCAAACCACCTCAATTACTTTTTAATTGCCTGGGGCATTGCATGCATTCATTTATTCAGCTGGAAAGCACCACACCCCCAAAACACAGTGCTCAGCTTGCTTTATAGTGTACTCAGCATCGTGCTTCTGGCAGGCGCATGGTATGCCATCAGTCTGCTACGTTTTCTTGAGCAAGGGGAATGGTGGGTACTCGCATTGTTCTTTATAGTCTGGGCTGCCGATGTTGGTGCCTATCTTTGTGGAAAACAGTTTGGCAAAACCCGCCTGGCGCCCAGGATTAGCCCTGGAAAAACACGAGCGGGTCTCTACGGGGGAATTATTCTGGCAATAGTTGTTGGCTGGCTATTTATTCGCCTTGGACCACTCGAAATCTCTGCAATGCCTCAATATTTACTCGGTGTGCTGGGAATTAGTCTGATTTCAGTCATAGGAGACCTGTATGTCAGTCTACACAAACGCAATACTGAGATTAAAGATAGTGGCAACATATTCCCTGGCCATGGGGGTATTCTTGATCGCCTTGATAGCACAATAGCTACCGCACCATTTTATCTTGCACTATTGACCTACCTCCAGTAACTCTGAAAATCAAATGAGCCCCTTGCTTTAAGTATAAAAAATACGGCATTGCTCTCAAAACCCTGTAAAATACATGATCGGAGTAATGGGCGCCGTAGGCACCCTTGTGCCAATAACGGCAGTGATGGATTTTATGACAGACTTTTTTGGCTCAATAATCTGGTTGATCGTTGCCCTGGGGGTGCTGGTCACCTTCCATGAATTCGGTCACTTTTGGGTGGCTAGAAAACTGGGTGTCAAAGTCCTGCGTTTTTCAGTAGGCTTTGGCAAAGTTTTATGGCGGCGTAATGGTGCAGACGGGACTGAGTATGTCATTTCAGTGCTACCTTTGGGTGGCTATGTAAAATTCCTCGATGAGCGTGAAGACAGTGTGCCAGCAGCACAGTCAGATCAGGCCTTTAACAGGAAATCCGTGAGCCAAAGAATTGCTATCGTTGCCGCAGGGCCAATATTTAACCTGGTTTTGGCTGTATTTGCATTCTGGATCATGTACATGGTCGGTATTCCTGAATTGCGACCTGTCATGGGTCAGGTTGATGGCATTGCAGCACAGGCAGGCATTCAGCCCGGAGATACCATAGTCAGCATTGATGGTGAAACCACAGCGACCCTCTCACATACACGACTGGCATTAATTGTACCTGCGCTTGATCGCAGTGATATCCCGGTTGTGGTTTTAGACTCTAATAAAATTGAATCCACCCATATATTAGCGCTTAGCAAACTGGATGATAGTTTTAAGGAAGAAAACCTGTTAAGTGATATCGGTCTCAATCCCTGGCGACCAATAAGACCTGCAGTAATAGATGAAATCAATCCAGGTTCTCCAGCTGAACTTGCGGGCCTTCAAAAAAACGATGAATTAATCAGTATCGCCGGTCAAAGCGTAACTGATTGGGGTTTCATTGGCCCATTAATTGCCAAACATGGCTCCGCTGATAAAGATCTTGCTATCCAGATCCGACGCAATAATCAGGATATACAGTTGCTACTGAGGCCGATATTATCTGTAGATGATGGTCCACAAAGACTCATTATCGGGATTTCGACCACACCACTATCAAGCACCCAGCAAGAGCAACTTGAAAATATCTGGATGCTGTTGCGCTATCCACCGATAGAAGCTGTAAATCAGGCATTTAGTGAAACCTGGCGCCTCACCACCACCACGCTAGGCATGCTGGGTAGAATGGTGACTGGTAAAGCTTCAATTAAAAACATTTCCGGACCGATCACGATCGCCCAGGCGGCGAACCAATCAGCTAAAATGGGGCTTAGTTCATTTCTGTTTTTTCTTGGGCTAATTAGTCTCAGCCTCGGTATACTAAACTTGTTGCCTATACCTGTACTCGATGGTGGTCACCTGATGTATTACCTGATTGAAGGGATAAAAGGTAGTCCAGTTTCTGAAGCGACTCAAGCTGCAGGACAGTATTTTGGTCTATTCATTCTGGCCGGCCTGATGAGCCTGGCATTTATTAACGATATTTTACGGCTGTTCAATTAAACTGCCCACTGACCTTGCACTGATAATTAATAATATGAAAAAAATCATTCTTAGTTTTTGTTTACTGATGCTTAGTTCCTCTGCTCTACTGGCGAAGGAAGATTTCACAATCAGTGACATCCGGGTAGAAGGCCTTCAGCGTATTACCGAAGGTACCGTGTTTAACTACCTGCCGCTTGAAACAGGTGACCGACTGACATCTCCCAGTGCGCGTTCTGCAATCCGGGAATTGTATAAAACCGGTTTTTTTGAAGACATTCAAATCGGATCCGAAGGCACTATCCTGGTCGTAACTGTTAAAGAAAGACCTGCGATTGCAAAAATCGTACTATCGGGCAACAAAGCATTAAAAACCGAGGAACTGATGGCTGCCTTAGCGGACATAGGGCTTTCAGAAGGTGATACGTTTGACCAGTTAGCGCTTGATCGTGTGCAGCAGGAATTAGTCAAACAATATTATTCACAAGGTAAATACGGCGTAAAAGTTGACAGTAATGTCAGTAAATTAGACCGCAACCGTGTTCGTGTCAGTATCGACATGGATGAAGGTAAGAATGCCAAAGTTCGTCATCTCAACATCGTTGGTAACACCCTGTATAGCGAAGATGACCTCAGGGATGCGTTTGAAACTGCTGAATCAAATTGGACCAGCTTCTGGACCAAAGATGATCAGTACGCCCGTGAAAAACTCAGCGGTGATATGGAAATCTTACGTTCCTACTATCAGGATCGTGGTTATGTCGACTTCGATATTGAATCAACTCAGGTTTCCATCAGCCCAAATAAAAAAGATATTTACATCACAGCCAATATTCATGAAGGCGAACAGTACACAGTTAAAGAGATAAAACTTGCTGGTGAAATGGTGGTTCAGGAAGCCACTCTGCGGCGTTTGGTGCTGACCAACGATAGTGATATTTTCTCACGTGCACGCATGGAAAGAAGTGTGGAAAATATCAGTGCCATACTCTCTAATGTCGGCTATGCTTTTGCTAATGTCACACCTTCACCGGAGATAGACAGAGAAAACCGCACTGTAAATATCACTTACTTTATTGATCCTGGAAAGCGAGTTTATGTTCGTCGGGTTCAGTTCGCTGGAAATACCAAAACCAAAGATGAAGTACTGCGTAGAGAAATGCGCCAATTTGAAGGTGCATGGTTCTCACAAGCCTCTATAGACCGAACTAAAGTCCGCTTACAGCGGCTGACTTACTTCGATGAAGTAGAGATTGAAACTCCACAAGTTCCTGGCACAGACGATCAGGTGGATGTGATCCTCAGCGTTAAAGAACGCCCCTCAGGTAGCTTCTCAGCAGGTCTGGGTTACTCACAGGTACAGGGGTTGATTCTGTCCCTTGCTATCAACCAGGATAATTTCCTTGGCAGCGGCAAAAAAGTCGGAATGTCGATTAGCTCCAGCTCGATTCTTAAGCAAATCAATCTCTCTTATACCAACCCCTATTGGACTGATAACGGTATCAGCAGAGGGTTTTTTATTCGGTATAGTGACTTTGACCAACAGCAAGCTAATATTGCGGCGTTCACTTCTAGCGAGGGTGCTCTTGGAATGAATTTTGGCTTCCCGATTTCTGAAGTCGATTTTGTAGGTGCCGGTCTTTCATACCGTGATACCAGCCTGAATATTGGTAGCTTGACATGTGTCGAGTTTGGACCCGTGGTTCCGCCTCTTGATCCAAATGACCCCACTCCTCCTGCTCCATGTACGCTGTGGGGTCTTGGCCCTATTCCAGGTGATCCACTATCCAACTCATTGGATGCAAATGGCAATGGAATTCTCGAGGCTAACGAGAGAGAGTTACAAACTATTCAAGCTGATGTCAGCTGGTCACGCGATTCACGCGATCATTACCTTAATCCTAACCGAGGATCACTACACCGCCTGGGTCTAGCCATCGCTCTTCCTGGCAGTTCACGTGAATATTACAAAGTCAGTTATAAGTTTGCTAAATACATACCCATTTGGCGCTCTTTGGTATTCGCAGTAAAAGGCAATTTAGGCTATGGCGACTCTTATGACAGTTACGATGAAGATCTTGCCTATGAAGCCACTGACCCTGTACTTATATCAGACCGATGTAATATTGATGATG
>CAXMRK010000216.1:0-9981 GCA_964195815.1 uncultured Acidimicrobiia bacterium
GATCTTTTAAGTCTTCAGGGTCGGGTAAATTCTCGATGGTATCTTGTGTTAACCTGGTAATTACTCGAACCGTTTCAGCATAGCCCCCATCAAGATAGATGGCTGCAAATATAGCCTCAAGAGTATCCGCTAAAATCGAGCGTCGTCGTATCGTACCTGTTTGTTTTTCTGAATTACCGACACGAACATATGCGGCTAAATCCAGATTAATCGCTATATCAGCCAAAGTTTCGCCACGTACAACTCCTGCCCGTAGTCGAGTTAAAGCCCCCTCTGGTAAATCGGGGTGGAGTGTATACAGGATATCCGCCACAACCATACCAACAATGGCATCACCCAGGAACTCAAGGCGCTCGTTATTGACAGGACCATAGCTGCGGTGGGTTAAAGCGAGTTGCAGCCTTTCTGGCTGCTGGAAGTCGTATCCCAGTCCGGGTAAATGGTTAATTAACACACAACTACCTACAGATAACTTCCAGTGAGTTCTTACTGACCCAGAATCACACGATCATCAAAATGTATAAGCAGGTCTATATTTCCAACCATTTGCTTTTGCACATCGTATTTGACCTGTAATGTCTTGCCATTCTCACGTATCACTCTGACATTGCTGGGCTCAATACCATCTACATAGCTGACATAAAGACGCTTGAAAAACGCTTTTTTTATCTTAGCTGCATTCTCTGAGGCTATACCCGGCTCTTTTTGCACACCTTTCATCGCCTGCACTACCGAATAGTGGTCGAGATATACCGGTACAACCTTCATCCCCATAAAAGCTACAAAAATTACAATTGAGAGGACAATCAGAAAACCAATTAATGTTATCCCCTCTTGCCGCAGAGATGTGGGCAGGTGAATACTATTGCTGTGCCGTTTATTGCTCATATCAGTTTGACTATTAAACATGGTGTTTCCCCGTTTATTCAATTCCCTGTATCTATAATAGCCGGTTTAGCGAATTGCTTCACCTATGCGCGAGCGATCAATGCATGCGTGGGAGTCAAAGCTCATCCAGACATAGGTCGCTCTGCCAAGAAAATTTTCTTCAGGCACAAAGCCCCAATAGCGGCTGTCATTACTGTTATCGCGATTATCACCTACCATAAAATACATGCCCTCAGGCACGTCAAATTCTTGTTCAGGCGCATTACTCCAACCGTAACGAATGAGCAGATCATGTTCGACACCGTTAATTGTTTCCTGATAACGCACCTCGCCTGAACGTGGTTTTCCACACTTGGTATCAGACTTCTCATAAGCATCCAGTTCAACAAGTGGTTGCAACTCACCATTAATAATCAGGTGCTTATCTCGGTAAACAATATTGTCGCCGGGGATGCCAACGACTCTTTTGATATAGTTAACTGAAGGGTCATCAGGATAACGAAATACCGCAACATCTCCGCGCTGGGGTTCACCAAGATCAAATATCTTTGTATTCAGAACCGGTAATCGCAGCCCATAGGCAGATTTATTCACTGCAATAAAATCACCGATATGTAAGGTGGGAATCATTGACCCTGATGGGATTTTGAATGGTTCAAAAATAAATGAACGCACAACCAGAACTAGTAATAGCACTGGGAATAAAGAAATTGACCATTCTACGAGCATTGGCTCACGGTAATCGACGTTATTATTCTGTGATTTTCGCTGCCTTCTGGCTCTGAATAGCACTCTATCCAACAGCCACACTGCACCTGAAATTAGTGTCAATATAGTTAAAATTTTAGCGAAATCAAAATTCATTATTTTTCCTGTACCTATTTTTTATTATCTGTACGCAATACCGCCAAAAAGGCCTCTTGTGGAATCTGCACACTACCAACCTGTTTCATCCGCTTCTTACCTTTCTTTTGCTTCTCCAGCAACTTACGCTTACGGGTAATATCACCACCATAGCATTTCGCAGTAACATTTTTTCGCAGAGCTTTTACCGTACTGCGGGCAATGATATGACCACCAATAGCTGCCTGGATAGCTATATCGAACATTTGTCGGGGAATAAGTTCACGCATACTACTCACTAATTCCTTACCACGCCTCTGCGAAAGGTCACGATGGACAATAAGGGACAATGCATCAACAATCTCAGCATTGATCAGAATATCCACACGCACAAATGGTCCCTGCTCAAAACGCAAAAAATGATAATCAAAAGAAGCGTAGCCTCTGGAAACGGATTTCAGACGATCAAAGAAATCCAGAACGACTTCTGACATCGGCAATTGGTAGTGTATCGAAACCTGGTTCCCCAGGAACTGCATATTAATTTGCCGGCCACGTTTTTCTTCGCACAAACCAATAACTGCACCAACATAATCTTGTGGCACGAGAATATCTGCCTGAATGATAGGTTCACGAATTTCAACAATTTTATTAATAGCTGGAAGTTGTGCCGGACTCTCAAGATGAATAACTTCACCTGAAGTTTGCAGAACTTCATAGATAACTGTCGGCGAGGTTGTAATTAAGTCGACATCGTATTCTCGCTCCAACCTCTCCTGCACAATCTCCATATGCAGCAAGCCCAGGAAACCGCAGCGAAATCCGAAGCCGAGGGCTACAGAGGTTTCGGGTTCAAACTGTAAAGCCGCATCGTTGAGCTGAAGCCTTTCTAGCGCCTCACGCAGATCTGGATAATCATCTGCGTTGGTCGGAAAAAGCCCTGCAAAAACTTGCGGTTGAGCTTCCTTAAAACCTGGCAGTGGTTTGTCTGTTGGATTTCTGGTTAAAGTCAGAGTGTCACCCACTGGGGCACCATGCAAGTCTTTAATCGATGCCACCATAAAACCAACATCACCGGCCTCAAGGACATCTGTTACTTTGCGTTTTGGGGTAAATACTCCTACCTGATCAACCAAATGATCATTGCTTGTAGACATTACCCGAATTTTGTCACCCTTGCGCATGCAACCATCAACCACTCTTACAAGTGAGACAACGCCAAGATAATTATCAAACCAGGAATCAATTATCAGGGCCTTTAAAGGTGCTTCTCGATCGCCTTCTGGTGGCGGAATATCTTTGACCAGCACTTCAAGAACTGCGGCAATACCATATCCGGTTTTAGCGCTCACTTCCAAAGAATCACCGGCTTCAATACCGATAATGTCTTCAATTTCCTGCTTAACTTTCTCGGGCTCCGCCGAAGGTAGGTCAATTTTATTGAGAACCGGAATGACTGTTAGCCCTAACTCAACTGCTGTGTAACAATTGGCTACGCTTTGCGCCTCAACGCCCTGTGCTGCATCAACAACTAACAAAGCACCTTCACATGCTGCCAGAGATCGCGAAACTTCGTATGAAAAATCAACATGTCCTGGAGTATCGATAAAATTCAGCTGATAAACCTGCCCATTTTCTGAACTGTAATTGAGGCTTACACTCTGCGCCTTTATGGTTATCCCACGCTCGCGCTCAATATCCATTGTGTCAAGCACCTGAACATCCATTTCTCTTTCAGTCAGACCACCACACACTTGAATAAATCGATCGGCCAGCGTCGATTTACCATGATCAACATGGGCAATAATTGAGAAATTTCGTATGTGCTGTTGGTCCATGAGTTTGGTATTCAATATAAAAAGCCACCGGCCCTGTTAAACAGGCACCAGTGGCATTTTCTGGATCATAAAATCGGCACCCCAAAAGGGATACCACATGTTGGCGCCATTATACCCTACAGCGCTGAGCGAATTCAGAACTACGTGGTCACTCTCGCAGTCTGTCGGACTTGACCGATTGTAGCCAGAGAAATCCGATTTCAGTCAGATTCTTTGGGCCCTTGAGGCAAATAGTACCGCGTGTAACAAGAAAGAGCGGAAAATCTGGCCAAATTCAGATTTTCGCAGTAAATCATGTTAAGTCCGACAGACTGCTAGTAGCAGCGATTTACTTAATCTCAGTCTTATAGGCAACAAAGTTAGGATTGCCCTTCTGAACAACCAATAATGCAACGGTATCGCCCGGAGTCACTGAGCGAACCAACTGGGCAAACTCCTGCATGCTCTTGACTCTGCTTTGATTAATTCGCAAAAGAATATCACCGGGCCGAACACCGGCACGCCAGGCAGCCTCACTTTCAACATCATTTACCAGCAAAGCACCATCAGGAATACCTGCATACTGGCGATGATTTTGATCAAGCTCAGTTACAATCAGACCCAGGGCATTGCTCAAACCTGTGCCGTCTTCAGCGCTGCTTGTAGCGGCGACAGTATCTGTCGATAGTTCATCCAGTTTCACTGTTACCAGCTTGTGTTTACCCCAGCGATTGACTAACAGTTTGATTTTTGTATTTGGTGGAGTTGCACCAACCATGGGTGGCAATTCAGCAAACTTCTCTATCGGCTGTCCATTAAACTCCAGAATTACATCGCCAACTTCCAACCCGGATTTGTCCGCTGCGCTATCTTTCTCAATCCGATTAATTAATGCACCGCGTGGGCGGTCGAGTTTCAATACATTGGCAAGATCTGTTTGTACGCCTTCAATACCAACACCAAGCAAGCCGCGAGATACTTTGCCATTAGCTTTTAATTGCTCAACAGTTCGACTGGCAACATTTACCGGTATTGAAAACGACAAGCCGATATAACCTCCTGAAGAACTCAAAATCCACGAGTTAATACCAACAACTTCACCATCCATATTGAGTAAAGGGCCGCCAGAGTTACCACGGTTAATTGCCACATCAGTCTGGATAAAAGGTACATATTGCTGGGCGCCATTTGCCCTGCCCTTGGCGCTTACAATGCCAGCAGTGACACTTTGCTCGAATGAAAAGGGTGAACCTATTGCAATGACCCACTGACCACGTCGAAGCTCATCAGAATTACCCATCTTTAATATCGGCAGATTTTCTGCATCAATTTTCAGTAATGCGAGATCACTCATAGCATCTGAACCAATCAATCGAGCAGTAAACTCACGATTATCTGCCAGTTTGATTTCAATTTTGTCTGCGTTTTCTACCACATGATGATTGGTAACAATGTAACCATCTGCAGCAATAATAAACCCAGATCCCCCACCCTGACGCTGAGGACGGAAGCGTTGCTGCTCTGGTTGCCTTTGACGAGGGTTAGTCCCACGGCCACGTTGCTCTGGGATATTAAAAAAGCGTTTAAATATTTCTGGCATTTCCTGTTGCCCAGTCCCAGTAACCGCAGAATCATCAAAAAGCGTAACCGTTACACTAACAACTGCTGGAGAAACCTCTTCAACTAACTCAGTAAAATCGGGTAAGCCAGGATTGATGGCGGCTGAACTGACTAGCGGCAGCATCAATAACACAGTAAGTGCAATTTTTTGTAAGGGTAGTGCAAATTTTGACATTAATAAATCCTCTATAAAACAATTTAAAATTAACTACAAATTCGAATTATTATGGGCGCTTGCTACAACTGGAATTAGGCAATACTTTCAGCAAACATAATTCACTTACTCCTGTTAAAAGCGCCTCGGATCGCATGCGGATAATAAAAAGAGTCACCACTGCACTGGTCATAGCTGCGCTCAAAACCAGAGCATCTTTCATCCTCAAGCTCAACTCAATCACACTGCTATCAGCGAGCCATTGTGCAAGCCCTGCGGCTAATAATCCAACCACCAATGGCGCACCAAAAAGCAAGGCTGTCCAGCGCAAGAAAAATACATCTGAGATTCCAAGTAATACTTGCTGACCAACTTTAGGTTGTGGGCTTTGGGTAGTAATGGGGACTTCAAGTGTTACTGGTTTTTTGGGTACAAGGCGGGCAAAAATACCGCCGCCACAACCCTTTCCAGATTCACAGCTTAAACAACCGCTGGTAGCGCCTACACGCACAAATGCATTTTCTTCTTGCAGTCTAACGACTTGGCCTTGTTGTTCGATCATTATTAGAAATTAACGTAAATCAGTCGATTATCAACAACAGCATAGCCTCTCAGAAGCTAACTGAATACGGGCTAAACCAGCGCATACCATTTTAGGGTGTGGTGACTTCAGTTACGTCTTTAACGGGGACTATCCGTGGGTGTGGAATAGTCACAATAAAACCGTTGAATTTATGCGGGTTTGAATGAATGAAAATTGGGCGCCCTACATCACCTTCTAGCTGACTATGGCGGAATATATATTCTGCCGTACTTAAATCACTACTCCCCGGAATCATGGGATAGGTTGGATTGGCCCCACCTGATGAGACACTACTAGCTGGAATAACCATACTGCTAGCTGGGGTTATTAAGGGGTTTTCAGGAGTCACAAAATCCGGAAGTTCTGAAATATCTGCAGTGAGCGATAGCGGAGATGCCCCTGGGTTAGGAATGCCCTGTTTATTTAAAGGCTGCTGAACCACAGAAGTCACTGCGATGAAGGCGACTGCCGCTGTCATTGCCAAGCCTAAAGCTGGCTTAAACCATCGATTCCCATTTTCAGCGCTTATTGGTTCTGAAATTGCAACATTTTCAGTATCCATTTCAGCACAGCGCTCGCTAATGCAGGCACAAAACTCTGGATTAGAAACATGTAGCTCCTGGTCACATATAGCATCTCTAATCAAATGATAACGCTGCCATTTCTGGCTTAGGCCAGTATCATTACTGATACGTCTCAACAAAAACACGCTGGTTTCACTGGCCATCTCACCATCCATGAATTCGGATAAATCTACCATTTGAAAACCACTTTTCTGATCAGTTTGTTTATTTTTTTGTTTGCTCATATCTGTCTCTTTTCCACAATGACGGTCTATCACAGCATATTAAAAATGTACTTATTTTCAATTTTCATCCAGTAACGGTTTCAGTTTCTCATCAATTGCTTCACGGGCTCTAAATATTCTTGAGCGCACCGTCCCAATTGGACAGCCCATAGTGATAGCAATATCTTCATAACTCATACCATCCATTTCGCGTAATAAAATAGCGGTACGTAAATCGTCCGGCAATTCTTTTATGGTCGAGTTAATCATTGCTGAAATCTCTTCCTTTAACAGTTCTCTTTCCGGCGTATCACGGTCTTTCAAACGTGAATCTGTCGCATACTGCTCCGCATCATGCGCATCCACATCTGAAGTTGGTGGACGTCTTGACCGGGAAACCAGATAGTTCTTGGCCGTATTTATGGCAATGCGATACAACCAGGTGTAAAACGCACTGTCACCGCGAAACCGGTCAATTGCCCGATAAGCTTTAATAAAAGCTTCCTGGGCTACATCCTGCGCCTCGGCATAGTCAGAAACAAAACGTGATACCAGGTTAATGATTCGGTTCTGGTATTTTAGTACCAGCAAATCAAAAGCCCGCGAATCACCTTTCTGAACCCGCTCCACC
The DNA here is from genome assembly GCA_964195815.1 of uncultured Acidimicrobiia bacterium. Lineage (GTDB taxonomy): Bacteria > Pseudomonadota > Gammaproteobacteria > Xanthomonadales > SZUA-36 > SZUA-51. The sequence goes on from CAXMRK010000216.1 coordinate 7,324, forward strand.
AGCACTTGATCAATTTTGCGATCATTTTTCTGCTGCTGAGACTTTTCTTCAAGTTCAGTAACTGACTTGTCACTATCTTTAATACCGCCCATTCAAGCCATCCTATTGCTGTTGGCCTGTTGGCGTCACATAAAAGACAGCTAACAGACCAGATAGTTCGTGAGATTTGGGAAAAAAGAGGAAATCCACGAGTAAATATTATTATTTATAAAATCTCGCGCAAAGAATAACACGCTAATTAAGTAAGTTTGGGCCTTTAAGCTATGGATTCAAGTCTCCCTCTGGCTAAAATCAGCCCCTCCTACACTGGCTAATAAATGATGTAAATGCGATAATTCCACGCTGAAAAAGATAAACAATCAACCATCATTCTGAGCACTCATGTGCTTGCTTAAGGACAACTCATGGATTTTTTAAAACAATTGGGTATCAATGACTATAACTCTGGCGCATATTTTGGTAACGGAGAATGGTCAACTACTACAGATGCCGGCATTATCGAATCAATCAACCCAAGCACTGGTGAAGTTATTGCTCGAGTCTATAGCGCATCTGACGCCGACTATGATCGAGTTATAGAGACTGCTAAAAACATTTTTTCAGAATGGCGGAAAGTTCCCGCACCAAAACGGGGTGAAGCTATTCGGCTAGTTTCCAATGCGTTGCGTGAGAAAAAGGATGCACTGGGCAGCTTGGTAGCCTTGGAAATGGGCAAGATCAAAGCAGAAGGTGATGGCGAAGTACAGGAAATGATTGATATTGGCGATTTTGCTGTGGGTCAATCACGGATGCTATATGGCCTAATGATGCACTCAGAACGTCCAGATCATCGGATGTATGAACAATGGCATCCATTGGGGACTGTGGGAATTATATCTGCTTTTAATTTCCCTGTAGCCGTATGGGCCTGGAATGCATTTTTAGCCGCTATTTGCGGCAATATTAGCGTCTGGAAACCATCACCAAAAGGTGCGCTGTGCGGAGTAGCTGTACAAAACATCTGTAATGAGACCTTAGAAGCAAACGGCTTCCCTCCTATATTCCTCTCGTTTATGGAGCACGGACATACATTAGCTGAAACATTTGTTGATGATCCACGTGTAAACCTAATTTCCTTTACCGGCTCATCTGAAATTGGTCGGGAAGTGGGCCATAAAGTCGCCGCGCGCATGGGTAAAAGCCTGCTCGAACTAGGCGGCAATAACGCCTTGGTGATTGATGAATCAGCAGACCTAAAACTGGCTATACCTGCAGTGGTATTCGGTGCAGTGGGCACTGCTGGGCAGCGATGCACATCAACTCGACGTTTGTTCATTCACGAAAAAATATACCCTACAGTGATTGAAAAACTGGTTAGTGCATACGCACAGGTTAATGTTGGTGACCCATTAGAAGAGACAACGCTAATGGGACCATTAACCGATGAAGCTTCAGTTGGACGTTTCCTAAATGCCATTGCTACTGCACGCGCAGCTGGTGGCGAAGTCCTCTTTGGTGGTGAGCGTATTGGAGATAAGGGATACTTTGTCGAGCCTGCTATCGTTAAAGCAGAAAATGACTGGGATATTGTCCAGACCGAAACTTTCGCTCCAATCCTATATGTAATTCCATTCAAATCAATTAAGCAAGCAGTGGCCATGCAAAATGATGTTGTGCAGGGCTTGTCATCTGCAATCTTTACCAGAGATTTACGTAATGCGGAAATCTTTCTCTCTTATTCTGGTTCTGATTGTGGTATTGCTAATGTAAATATCGGTACCTCCGGGGCTGAAATCGGTGGCGCCTTTGGTGGTGAAAAAGAAACCGGTGGTGGGCGTGAATCTGGTTCAGATGCCTGGAAAAACTATATGCGTCGTCAGACCAACACCATTAACTGGTCTCTTGATCTACCATTGGCACAGGGAATTAAATTCGATCTCTAATAATGCTTATTAAACTAGCAGGTAATAGCAGATGAGTTTATATAGCCTCCTTCGCAAAGGTTTGTTTAATGTGCCTCCTGAAACGGCACATGATATGGCACTGGAAAGCCTCAAGCTGGGCAATAACCTGGGTATGCGTGGCTGGTTATTTCAAAAGCCGTGTGAGGATCCGTGCACGCTGATGGGTATAGAATTTCCCAACCGTGTCGGCATTGCCGCTGGTTTAGACAAAAACGGAGATTACATTGATGCTTTGGGTGGTCTTGGTATTGGTTTTCTTGAAATCGGTACAGTAACCCCCAGAGCTCAACCCGGCAATCCAAAACCGAGGGTTTTCCGGCTGACTGATTCACAGGCCATGATCAACCGCCTGGGATTCAACAGCAAGGGCGTTGATCACCTGGTGCGCAGGGTCAAAAATCACCAATTCAAAGGCATTCTCGGGATTAACATCGGCAAAAATTTCGATACCCCTATCGAGAATGCCGCCGATGACTACCTGCATTGTCTTGAAAAAGTCTATCCCTACGCCGATTACGTCACGGTCAACATCTCCTCGCCCAATACGGAGAACCTTCGTGACTTGCAGGGTGAAGATGAACTGGATCGCCTGTTGGACAGCATCAGCGGACTGCGCTCTGAGTTGGCCGACAAGCACGGCCGTTGTGTTCCACTGGCCGTCAAGGTCGCTCCCGATCTCGAAGATGACGCCCTGGCCACGATCGCCGCGGCCGTG
>CAXMRK010000217.1:0-7045 GCA_964195815.1 uncultured Acidimicrobiia bacterium
CTCGACTAGTTGGGCCTTATCTTCCCAGGAAATGATTTCAATATTGTAACGTTCAAACTCAGGAAAACTGAGCTCAAGCTGCAACATCATCCAACCGCCATCGATATTTTGATTAAGTACTGCTAATGGCTGGAAGTTCCCAGTGTTACCTGCACGCACATTCGGGAGTGTCACTGTTTGATATTGACCAGCCGGGGCGTTGAGTTGAGCCAATATTGGATTGGCATCATCCTTAAACATGACACTGCCCACAGCGATGGTCAATACCAGTATTGCTGCTGTTGCAAATGCAGGTAGCGGCTGAATCCCGGAAACCAGACGTTGCAGAAATGAGGGCTGCTTATTGCCAGTTCCATCTGCTTCGACCGATGAAAGGACTTGTTGTTTTCCAAGCTCATTCAGGCCTAGTTTGGCAACCAGAGCCGTTTCTACTTCATCTTGTAATTGCGGGTATTCTAACAACTGCATTTCAAAACTGGTTTGCTGACTAACTGACATTTTGCCACGTACATAGAGGTCTACATCGGCAAGCGCCTGCTCTAAGGTATATTCATTGTTCGCAGTAGTAGCATTCATGGTCTGATCACCATTATCCCTTGGATTGTTACCCATTAACTGTCACCATTGGCTTGATTCTCTCACCTGATTTGCTGATTAAATTCCAGCTTTTGCCGCAGACGCTGTTTAGCGCGATACAAAACCCTGTCAAAGTGGGCCGCTGTGAGATCCAATTGCGTGCAAATAGCAGGTTTTTCTATTTCATCGATGAAATATAACCATAGAATTTCACGATCTCGCTTACCAGGCAACTCATTGATAACGGCATGCACAGCCTTACTTGTTTCATTTTTTTCCAGGCGCATAACCTGATCTGGGGCTGGGTCAGCAGCGGCGCCTACTGCATCATCATCAGCCCAGGTGTTGCGGCGTTTTTCTTTGCGATAATGGTTAATGAACAAATTGAGCGCAGTTGAATGAATAAAGGCTTTAATTTGATTTGGATTATCGAGTGGTTGTGTGCGTAACCGTTTGAGAACCACTACAAAAGCATCCTGATGCATATCAGCTGCCAGCTCAACATCACCACAACGTTGGGTCAACATCAATAACAAACCACGGGAATAGTGACGCACGAGTGCAGTCTCAGCAGCAGGCTGGCCAGCTGTGATTTTATTCAGTACCGATTCAGCGTCGAAATCGTTAGTATTTGTGGTGCTGATATTAAGCACATAACTCCCCGTTTTTCCCTGTGGGGATAATAGCAAAGATTTATAAGCGGTATTGCCTAAAGCGGGGATTATTCTCAGTAAAACGCTATTATTTAGCTCATTTTCTAATATTATTGTTTAAATCTACAGCATAGATTTAGCATGTTTTTTATAACTACAGATTACATTTGCCTTTCTTTTGTAGTTTTAGCAACCTTATTGCGTACATACTTGGGCACAACTTCAGTAGCGTCTAAAGTATTACCTACCACAAGCTGGGGTATCGCTAATTGAATAATAGCGCTGGCCAGTGGCCAGCAGTCAGTAATCATATTTAACTGATGAGAAAACTGGTCTGCATATTCGGCAAAACCACTGCCAAGCGCAAGCCAGTCAGCCACATCAGGAATGTCAATTTTAGCTGGCGGGCTGACCAGTTCGGCTGAAACCAACTGCATTAAACCGGCTTCATTTCGACTACAGCGGGCGCTATAAACCTCACCCATGCGCGCATCCATACAAACCAGTGAGTTCTGGTAATCATCCGGAGTTGCTGCCTGTGCAACCGCCAGTAATGATGAGATGGGGATAACGTTCAGCTCAGCACCCAAGGCTAAACCCTGAATGACACCAAGGCCTATTCGCAGAGAAGTAAAACTTCCCGGCCCATAACCATAAGCAATAGCATCAAGATCGGATAGTTTAAGACCTAATTCAGCCAGCACTTGGTCGGTATACTGAAGAATTAATTCGGCGTGCTGTCGAGGTTTAGTTTCGAGTCGTTCTGCGAGCCGGCCGTCACTATAAGCGGCAACGCTAAGCGCGGCTGATGAGGTGTCTATTGCCAGTAATTTCATACTTCTTCTGCTGTTGATTTGGACTCTTTTCTATTATCTTCTGGTTTTATATGTTTGACAAAGGCAAGTACCTTTTCCAGGGTTCGGGTACGCGACATACGCGGTAATGATTCGAGAAACACTACCCCATAACTTTTTTCCAGCAAGCGTGGGTCACCCAGTATTAAAACGCCCTTATCATTGACATCACGAATTAACCGACCCGCTCCCTGCTTCAGTGCAATAACTGCCTGTGGCAACTGCATCTTGAAAAATGGATTTTGGCCCTGGTCTCTGAGTACGCTGGCTCGGGCTTCAAGGATTGGATCATCGGGGGGTGCAAATGGCAATTTGTCAATTGCTACCAGCGATAGCGCGGGACCAATAACATCAACGCCTTCCCAGAAGCTTGCTGCCCCTAACAGGACCCCATTACCAGACTCGCGGAAATCATCAAGCAAATGAGTGCGTGAAGCTGTGCCCTGAATAAACAAGGGTAATTTGCAACGATCTTTTAACCACTCAGCTGCAAGACCTAGCGCACGGTGGGAGGAGAATAACAAAAAGGCCCTGCCGTTATTCGCCTCAACCACTGGCCACACAGTAGCCATAAACTTCTCGGTATACAGAGGTGTATTTGGATTGGGTAAACCTTCAGGGGAATAGAGAATTGAATTTTTACGGTAATCAAATCCACCTTCAGCAATAAAGGCCTCTGTATCTTCAAGTCCAGTCTCGCGCAGGAAGTGATCAAAGCGATCTTTGACCGTTAAAGTGGCTGAGGTAAATACCCAGCTGGCATCCATGGTTTGGCGATACTCACTGAATGGCCCGGCAATATCCAGAGGCGTTGAATGAAGGCTGAAGCTCTGCTGGTGACGCTCATACCATGACACCTGATCAAGACGTTTGGAGTCGGAGATTTCATCCCAGCGCTGACATAATTCCTGGGCGCGCTGATAACAACTTTCCAAACCGGTGCTAGTTGCTTCCAATGGCTTGAGGGCATCACGTAAATCACCAACAGATTCTGCAAGTTCGGCTAGATCATCCATGAGCAAGCCATCCTCACTTAATTTGTCCCAGCCACCACGCAAGGGCATACTGGGCAAAAACCCTGCCTGGGTTTTACGCCAGGCGATCTGTCCAGCCTCAACTGCCGAACGAACAGCCGCCAAACCGCCGCTTACAGTTCCTGCCTCCGCCAGCACATCACGATGCAAATCGCGAATTTGTCGAGAAGAAAAGCCTTTGGAAAAAAACCGGGTGGCAATTGATGGCACTAGATGTGCTTCATCCAGAACCATTAATTCAGCACTTGGCAATACTTCTCCAAACCCACTTTGTTTAACAGCCATATCAGCAAATAGGAGATGGTGATTGACTACTACAATATCTGCATCCTGGGCTTTCTTACGCGCATTAACAACAAAACATTTATCATAATCAGGGCATTCGATACCGAGACAATTATCCACAGTGGAACTAATATGCGGCCACAAACGGGAATCTTCCGGGAGCAAATTGCTAATCGACAAATCGCCATCTTCACTGTCTTGTCCCCATTGATGAAGCGCTTCCAGCTGCGTGTACATATCACGACTTTCCAAACGTCCGTCTGTACGCGTCTGTTGCATGCGGTAAAGACATAGATAATTTGAGCGACCTTTTAATAACGCGATGGTGGCATCAATAGCCAGGGATTTTCTTACCAACGGTAGATCCCGAAAAAACAATTGATCCTGTAAAGTTCGGGTTCCAGTAGAAATAATTGTGCGAACCCCAGCCACGAGAGCAGGAACAAGATAGGCCAGCGTTTTTCCGGTACCAGTGCCTGCTTCAGCTACCAGATTAGTGCCCGCTGCAATGGCAGACTCGACTCTGACAGCAAATTCTAACTGCGGCTTGCGTGGCTGGAAACCAGGCAAAGATTTTGCAAATGGACCCTCATCTCCTAACAGCCATGCACTCTTTTTTTGCTGATCATCAGATGTACTCATTAAGTAACCTCTGGTTTATTCTGGACGAGTAGTAAATCAGAAGTTCCTCAATATTTTTGCGGACGTTTACGCATACAGGCATCAATATGAGAGCGTGCATCAGCTGCTGCGGGTGCATCTTGCAAATGTTCGTTAGCAACGGCGATGGTGCGCCAGTTACGGGCACACAATTCACCCAGCTGGGCACCCATATCAAATGAACGAGTAGCAAAATTTATCGCCTGTTGCCAAATTTTCTGCTGCAAACGTATTTCCGCCATCCGCTGGAGTAATTCTGAGTCTCGAGGGGCAATGCGCAAACCTCGCTCAAGCATTTGTGATGCCTGTTCCAACTGGCCAGCAGATTCACTAGCTGTAGCCGATGCTAACAACTGCTTAACCGCTGGGTTTTGTAATGGCTTTACCTGGATGCCCTCACTTTCCTTGCTGGCAGGTTCCCGAACATCAGTTTCAACTTCTGTGGCAGTTGGGTATTTGCCTGCCGAAGAAGAATCATAAGTGGCACAGCCAGTGGAAATTAGCAGTGAAATAAGCAAGCTGAACAATAGACGCATATATTAATTACCCTGATTTTTCTTTTTACGATCGAGCCACTCCCAGAGTTTACCACTACGCCCTGTTTTGGCCTGTAAGCATTCTGATTTATTTTCCGGAATGTACTCACTGATAAATGGCATGGTTTGCGCTCCTGGACAAGCTTCATCACTGAGTGTCGAAGTCTCCTTTTCTACCCATTGCAATGACACCCCCCGTGGATAATCAGGTTGCCAATCTTCCATAGGTAGCTCACGAAAAGCCTTTGCCCAAAGTCGCAATGCTGCACTGGCACCGGTTACTCTAGCTGGCTGGTTATCATCCCTTCCCACCCAGACTACTCCCAGGCGTTGATTGGTATAACCAACAAACCAACTGTCTTTACGGTCGTTAGTGGTACCCGTTTTCCCGGCAACGGTGAGTGGACGTCCCAACAGCGATGGTAACGCCTTTGCAGTTCCTTCAGCCACCACCTGGGTTAATGCGTAATTTAATACTGCAACTGCCTTGCGATTTTGTAAGGGGCTCATAATCAGTCGATAAGACTCTTGCAAGGCCCCGTCTTCAGCAACAACTGCCGTGACTGCCCGCAAGGGTACGCTGTAACCACCCGATGCCAAAGATTGGTAGATGCGGCTCACTTCAAAAGGTGTTAATTCAAGGGTGCCGAGTATCAATGAAGGCACAGGCAAGGCATCAACACTGAGCCCATAACGCTGTAATGACTGCAAAATATGAGTCGGCCCAAATTCCATCCCAAGATTCACTGTTGCCAGATTCCAGGAATGTACAAGTGCGTCCAACAAAGTCACACTTCCATGTTCTTTACTATCGTAATTTTGTGGTTTCCAGTGATCACCATTAACCAGCCGCAGATCTATAGTCTTATCTTCCAGTCGAGTCAGTAAATTAAATTGTTGTGGGTGCTCAAGGGCCAGTAAATAAACCAGTGGCTTCATGATTGACCCAATCTGGCGACGGGCATCCAGGGCACGATTAAACCCTCCTCTGCCTGCCACACGATCTCCGACCAGGGCATGGACCTCACCGTTTTGAACATCACTGATGATCATGGCAGCCTGCAGCTCTTTTGGTAAACCACGCTTGGCGAGATCATCTAAACCCTCTGCAACCGCTTTTTCTGCAGCCAACTGAGTGACTGGCTCTAACGTAGTAAGAATCTGCAGACCCTCGCGGCGCAAGTCCTCTTCGTTAAAACGCTCGCGTAACTGGCGTTTTACCAAATCAATAAAACCACCAGCAGCTATTCTTAATCCACTGCTTTGCTTGCTGACACCCAACGGTTGTTTAAGAGCCGATTGCAGAGTTTGCTGATCGATTAATCCAGTTTCAGCAAATGTGTTGAGGATCAGATTTCGGCGCTTTAATGCGCGTTCAGGGTTTCGCCTCGGGTTGTACCAGGAGGCACCTTTAACAATCCCTACCAATAGCGCGATCTGTTCAGTATCCAGATGCTGCAACGGCCGATCAAAGTAAAATTTTGACGCACGCGCAAATCCGTGGATAGCATAAGCACCCTGCTGACCGAGGAATATCTGGTTAATATAGGCTTCTAGAATTTCAGCTTTGCTAAAGTGAGCTTCCATTAATAAGGCCATTAGAGCCTCGTTCACCTTACGCAAAATAGTCTGACTGGAATCAAGAAACAGATTTTTAACCAGCTGCTGGGTCAGGGTCGAACCGCCTTGCTCAATGCTGCCATCACGCAAATCCACCCACAGAGCACGAGCTATGGCTTTGGGATCCACACCATGATGACTATTAAATCGTCGATCTTCAACCGCCTGCAAACCTGCCACCAGCAAAGGTGGCACATCCTCCAGTGGAACTAATTCACGATCCTGTTTATCTAATGGATAAATTGAAGCAATTTCTGCTGGATCCAGGCGCACTAAGGAAAGCTCTTTGAAATCCACATCCTCAATTTTCTTGATTCGGCCTGCTTGTAAATCTAGCTGAATCGCTTGAGATGCCTGTTCACCATCAGCAAACTCAAAAGCTCGGGTAATAATTCTGAAACGACTACCATTCTGCGAATAACTCCCTGGGGTGGCTGCTGTTGGTGTTTTTCGATATGCCGCTGCCTTCAATTCAGTTTCCAGATCAATAGCTGAGATCTGTAGTGAGGGATACAGTGTCAACGGCCTTGCATAAACTCGGCTTGGGCGCTCCCAGGTCAAGCCATCAAACTCTACTTGCACTTTGTGATTCAGAATTAATACCCAAGGCAACAAAACACCCAGGCCCAAACCACCCAATAATAAGCAAATACGCCAGATGAGCCCCAGATATTTTTTCTTTTGAACCGGCACTGGTCTTTTGGTCACCCTTCTTTTTGCTACTTTTTTGGTAACCTTCTTTCTGGTTTTTTTATGAATCATAAGCTGCAGAAAAAAGCGCTAAATAAAAAGCGAATCGGAAACATATCTGATTGAATAAAATATTG
>CAXMRK010000218.1:0-4363 GCA_964195815.1 uncultured Acidimicrobiia bacterium
GCAGACCTGTAATCTGCACCCGGAGATCATTATGAGCCTAGATACTGCCACCCGCGAAGTCATTGAAAATCACCTGCAACAAAATAAAGTTGTGTTGTTTATGAAAGGTACACCAGACCAACCACAGTGCGGCGTTTCTGCGCAAACGATTGGTCTTCTGAATCAGTTACTGCCGACATATCACACCATTAATGTCCTTGCTGATGAAGCCATCCGTGAAGGCATCAAAATATACGGTGAATGGCCAACCATACCGCAACTATATATTGATGGTGAACTGGTTGGCGGCTGTGACATTATTACTGGCATGTTCAATTCTGGTGAATTGCATGAAATGCTGGATATGCCTAAACCAGACCGTACACCTCCAGAAATCACCATAACCGATCTGGCAGTAAAGAATATTTCTGAAGCCATGAGCGGTCATGATGACCTGGCGCTGCACTTCAGCATCGATAACGGTTGGCAGGCTCGTTTCCAGTTGGGTGCTGCCGAGGGCCATGAGATTGAAGTTGAAGCTAACGGCATGAAGCTGCTAATGGATGTTCCCACTGCTCAGAAAGCCAAAGGAGCTGTGATCGATTGGGTGAATACCCTCGAAGGAGAAGGTCTTAAAATTGACCTGCCAGGCGCACCAAAACCAGTTAACCAGCTGACAGTATCTGAGCTTAAAGAACGTCTGGAAAAGAATGCGATTTTGCTACTGGATATCCGCAATCAGCAAGAACGTGGATTAGCTAATATTGAAGGTTCAAAGGTCCTCGATAAGGAGTTTCTCGAAAAAATCGAGAGCTACCCCAAAGATACAGCCATTGCCTTCCTCTGCCACCACGGTAATAGTTCACAGGGTGCTGCAGAACATTTCCGACGCAAAGGTTTTACTGATATTTACAATGTAACAGGTGGAATCAATGCCTGGTCATTGGAAGTGGACGATTCAGTCCCACAATACTGATCAATTTAAAAGCTCGGGCTGGATTGCCAGCCCGAGTTACAAACTAAATTCAGCAATGACCGGGGTATGATCTGACGGCCGTTCCTGGCGTCTGGGTTCTTTGTCGATATAAGCTGCGCTACATTGATCAGCCATAGCTTTGGATGCCAATACAAGATCAATTCTTAAGCCTAAATTACGCCGAAAGGCAGCTTGACGATAATCCCACCAGCTCCACTGTCCGGGTTTTTGATCAAACATCAGAAAAGTATCAGTTAGCCCCAACTCCATTATGGCCTGCAGCGCATTGCGTTCTTCGACCGAGCACAGAATCTTATCTTTCCATGCTTCAGGGTCATGCACATCGGCATCAGTCGGGGCAATATTAAAATCACCTAATACCACTACTTTTTCAAAGCGCTGCATTTCAGCTTGAATGAACCTGGTTACCTGTTCAAGCCAATGCATTTTATACGCAAATTTTTCTGAACCCACTTCTGAACCATTGACTACATATAAATCAATCACTCTGACATCATCAACCGTAACTGCTAGAATCCGCCTTTGAGGATCATCAAGACCAGGAATATCGGTTACCGGGTCCTGGGCAATCTGTTTTGTCAGCACAGCCACACCGTTATAGGTTTTTTGGCCTGCATATACCGAGTTGTAACCCACTTCTGCGATTGCTTCATGTGGGAATTTATCATCGGTCATTTTAGTTTCCTGCAGCGCCAGCACATCCGGCTGAGCAATCTCCAACCAGGCCTGTACATGCGGTAAACGCACATTAAGTGAATTCACATTCCAGCTGGCAATTTTCATTTTTCTCCTCCAATGCCATAAGCAGTTAACAATGGTTCTATGCGGGGACTGCGTCCGCGGAAAGCAGCAAAAGAGTCTGCTGCCGGACGCGAAGCGCCAACTGCCAACACCTCATCACGAAATGCAGCACCAGTTTCGGGGTTAAATATACCTTCTTCCAGAAAACGTGCAAATGCATCTTCAGATAATAACTCTGCCCACAAATAACTATAATAACCGGCGGCGTAGCCACCGGCGAACAAATGACCGAAACTGCAGAGCATGCGATTGTATTCCGGCAGTGGTGTTACCCCAACCTCAGCATGCACATCTCGCATAAGCTGATTGGGGTCCATTGCTTGCTCAGGGTTAAACTCCAGATGCAGACGCATATCGGTAAGCGCAAACTCAAGCTGTCTGACCAATTGCATCGCTTTTTGGAAATGGCGTGCTTTACGCATGCGTAAAAATAATGCCTCAGGCAAGGGCTCCCCAGTCTGGTAGTGGCTAGCAAACTGATCTAATGCTGCTTTTTCCCAGCACCAGTTTTCAAGGATTTGACTGGGCAATTCAACCGCATCCCACTCTACGGCATTGATGCCACCGACTTGCGGCCAATTAATTCTGCTAAGGATGTGATGCAAACAATGACCACATTCATGAAATAGCGTTTCAACATCAGCATGGCTTAATAGAGAGGGTGTTTCTTTCTGTGCCGGGGCAAAATTACAGGTTAAAAATGCCACGGGTAATTGTTGCTTTTCAGGGCTTAATTGATGCCGTGAACGACAAACATCCATCCATGCACCGCTACGCTTATCATCACGGGCATAAAGATCGAGATACAAGCCAGCCATTTCAACACCCTGTGCAGAGAACACCCGGTAATAACTGGCATCTGGATGCCACAGACTCACTGTTGTATCGACTTCAAAGCTGATTCCATAAAGCTGTTTAACGATCCCAAACAAGCCCTCAACCGCTGCAGGGGCAGGGAAATAAGGACGTATCTGCTCTTCAGAAATCGAGTAACGATCCTGGCGTAATTTTTCTGACCAATAGGCAATATCCCAGGCTTCCAGTTGGGCTGGGCCACCTGCATCTTGTGCGAATGTCTGCAACTGCTCAAACTGCTCCAGTGCTGCCGGTCTGGCTTGCACAGCTAGTGCGTTCAGAAACCCCATAACTTCGACAGAGGAATCTGCCATCCTCGTTTCAAGGGCATATTCAGCATAATCTGTAAAACCAAGCAGCGATGCCAGTTCTTTACGCACAGCTAGAATATCCAACAACACCTGATTGTTATCCAGATCTACGCTTTCAGCCGCTTCCATATTCTCAGAAGCACGGGTTGCAAACGCACGATAGATTTCTTCACGTAGCTTGGCATCATCTGCATAGGTCATCACTGCAATATAGGCGGGGAAACTCAAATTTAGCAGGTAAGTACCTGCGTCCTCACCAGCCTCAATTGCTAGTCCCTGTAACAGACCTAGTTCATTTTCAGGCAATCCTGCTAGCTGGTGTTTATTGGTGATGGGCTTACGCCATAGCTTTGTAGCATCCAGCAGGTTATTCGAGAAAGTGGAAGAAAGCTGGCTCTTCTTTTCTACCAGCTCACGAAAGCGCTGGCTCTGTGCGCCTTCAAGAGCCACACCTGAAAGTCGGAAATCCCGTAGCTCCAGCTCGATAATCCGTTGCTGGACTGCATCCAACTGATCAAATACCTGGCTGTCGCGGAGCTGCTGCCAGCATTGATAAAGCTTGTGGTTCTGCCCTCTTTCTGCGAAAAAAGTGGTAATACTCTCGCGCGCCTGATCGTAAGCCAAACGCAGTTCTTCATTATCAGCCACGTGATGCAGATGAGATATCGGCGACCAATAATCATCCAACTCCAGCGAAACTGCGAGCTCAGGCAACACCAATGATGACCAATTCACTGAGCTGGCATCGAGCTGCTCTAAACTCATTAACTTGTTGCGGTAGATATCAAGCATCGCTTCAACATCTGTTGCAATACTGGCAACATTAATCGCTTCAAAGTTTGGTAGATTAAGACTACCATTAAGGTTCTGATCAGTTGATTTATTGATGCTGTTGGCGCTCATAATTATTAGAGTTGACTTTGTTACAAAGGTTGCTGATAGTAGCATGCAGACAGGATTAATAGGAGATAATAATGTTAAAAAAAGCTTTCCTCGTTGGCATTCTAATGGCCCTATCATTAACCGCTTGTCAGCAACAAACAGCGGCCATAATAGAGCCAGAAAATATTGCTGAAACCGAGGAGCCCTGCATGGGCCCCGCTGATCCTGAAAGGATGTGTACTATGGAATATGCTCCTGTTTGTGGCTGTGATGCCAAAACATATTCCAATAGCTGTGTGGCCAAAGCCGCTGGTGTATTACGGATGGAAGAAGGTGCCTGTGCAGATGAAGCGTCTGCTGGCAGCGATCAACTCTGATTCTTTTTATGCTGCTGCGCCAGCAGTACAAATAAAAGCGCTCCGGAAACCACTAAGGCAAATGGTAACAATAATGCTTTGGGTCCAAGCTCTGGATTAATAGCGTTCAGAGCCTGATATACAAGCACTCCCACGGTTGGCATAAACAATCCACGCAAACC
>CAXMRK010000219.1:0-2663 GCA_964195815.1 uncultured Acidimicrobiia bacterium
ATGGTGGATCAGGTAGAAGAATATCGTGAAAAGCTGATTGAAAAAGCGGTTGAGCAAGACGACGACATCATGATGGCCTACATGGAAGGTGAAGAGCCTGCTCTTGAAGATATCAAAAAATGCGTTCGCAAAGGTACCATCGCCCTCGATTTCTTCCCAACATATTGTGGATCAGCGTTTAAAAACAAAGGTGTTCAGTTAATCCTCGATGCTGTTGTTGATTATCTGCCGAGCCCAACTGAAGTTGAGCCGCAGCCATTGACTGATGAAGAAGGCATTGAAACAGGTGATTTTGCCATTGTTTCCACAACTGAATCCTTTAAAGCATTAGCTTTCAAAATTATGGATGATCGCTTTGGTGCGCTGACCTTTGTGCGTGTTTATTCCGGCACCCTAAACAAAGGCGATACCATTCTAAATTCATTCACCGGTAAAACTGAACGTATCGGGCGCATGGTTGAAATGCATGCGGATGATCGTAGTGAAATTGATTCTGCTCAAGCAGGCGATATTATCGCAATCGTGGGTATGAAAAACGTGCAAACAGGACATACTCTGTGCTCAACCAAGAACCCAGTAACTCTAGAAGCTATGGTTTTTCCAGAGCCTGTAATTTCAATTGCAGTATCACCGAAAGATAAAGGTGGCTCTCAGAAGATGGGTACTGCCATTGGTAAAATGATTGCAGAAGATCCATCATTCCGGGTTGAAACAGATCAGGATTCTGGCGAGACCATCCTCAAAGGAATGGGTGAATTGCATCTTGATATTAAAGTTGACATCCTTAAGCGCACCTACGGTGTTGAGCTTGATGTTGGTCAGCCTCAAGTAGCATATCGGGAAACAATTACCCGACCTGTAGAAGATACTTATACGCATAAGAAACAATCAGGTGGTTCGGGTCAGTTTGGTAAAATTGATTATAGAATCAAACCTGGTGAGACTGGATCTGGCTTTATTTTCACTTCTACTGTAACTGGTGGTAATGTGCCTAAGGAGTTTTTCCCAGCCATTGAGAAAGGTTTCAGAATCATGATGGATGAGGGCCCGCTGGCTGCATTCCCAATGCTTGATGTTGAAATTGAATTATATGATGGTGGATTCCATGCTGTGGATTCATCTGCTATTGCATTTGAGCTTGCTGCCAAAGGTGCCTATAGACAGTCCATGTCAAAAGCAGGACCTCAGTTGATTGAGCCCATAATGAAAGTCGATGTTTATACACCTGATGATCACGTTGGCGATGTTATTGGTGATTTAAATCGTCGTCGCGGCATGAGTAAGGATCAGGAAAAGGGCGTTACCGGAGTTCGAGTTAAAGCGGATGTGCCACTGGCAGAAATGTTTGGCTATATTGGTTCTCTGCGTACTATGACTTCTGGCCGTGGTCAGTTCTCAATGGAGTTCTCACACTATATGCCTTGTCCGAAAAATATCTCTGAGACTGTCATTGAAGAAACCAGAGAAAGGAATGCGGCTAAATAATTAGCCAGGGTAAATAAGTAAACAGCAAGCCCTTACTGCCAGGCAGTAGGGGTTTTTTTAATAGTCTTACCTTAGATGAAATCTGTGGCGTTAGAAACACAGCCGTGTTTACTCCTCGTTTTTCGGTATATATGTTTTAGCTTCTTCTTCGCTGAGCTGCTCAACTCGCAATGTCCAGTCCATTAAGCTTGAGTCCACCTGAAAACGGAAGGTTCCACCTTCATTAAACAGTTTTACTCCATTACTAACCCAGTTAGTCGAGGTAATTTTGCCTACATATTCACCTCGTGGAGAGCTGATCAGGTTGACTTGCAGAGCCATAGATCCGGGATAATCTCCAGTAGCCCGCCAGTCGATTATCCATGGAGCCTTTACTTCAAATTCAACGGTGGTTTTATCACCCGTACCTTTGAACTCTCTGACCAGTTCCTTGCTGTTCAGGTTGGCGGATAAACTGAGAAGTAGCGCTAATAAAATTATATTTCTAAGACTGTTGTTCATGACTTTATTACCATGAGATTAACTCCATGCCATTTTCAATTGCCTAATAAGCTCACCAGTATGATTTCTGTCTCAATAGGTTGATGAGCTTACTATTAGCTGTATAACTATTATTGTATACCGGTATCAAGACTAAGTGATCCTGGTTGTTGATATTCAACTATAGTTAGACCATTGTTGCTAACATATTTCAAGGCTGCTATAAGCCTCCAGATGATGCTTAAATCCGTGATTGTTCCACCCGGCTGTTGAGCTGTAGAGAATATAAAGATTAGATCAGTGAAGGCATAATTACCTGTATGGTTGGCTTATAATGTAGAGATTATTCGAACGACTCTTCAAGCAGAGATTTTTAATGCAAAAACGATATTTTCTTTTGCCCTTTGTGTTTTTGACCCTATCTGTAAATGCAGGGCAAGCTAACGAAAAAGCAGATTTTTATTATAAAAAGGCCATTCAGTTGCATGGTATTGCTAATCTTGAAGCGGTATTCGAGCAATATGCCAGATCTGCAGAGTTAGGTAATCCCATTGCTCAATACAATATTGCGATGATGTATTCCAATGGTGAGTCTGTCTATGTCGACTATCAGCAAGCCGTGTACTGGTATAAAAAATCAGCGCAGCAGAAATTTTCACCTGCCCAATATAGACTAGGTGAAATGTATTTTTTTGAAA
>CAXMRK010000220.1:0-4434 GCA_964195815.1 uncultured Acidimicrobiia bacterium
AACCCAAAAAGGTACCCACACCACTACCACTACAACCCTGTATTTTTTACCTCAAGGTGGGCAAATTATCGATTCTCCGGGAGTATGGGAATGTGGCCGCTGGAAAATGCCTGCAACCGAGTTAGAACAAGGGTTTAAAGAGTTCAATCAGTGGTCACAGAACTGTCGCTTCGCTAATTGCATGCATACTCATGAACCAGATTGTGCTGTAAAAGCGGCTATTGAGTCTGGCGCTTTACCAGAATCCCGTTATAAAGCCTATGCTCAGGCAATGTCGATGTTTACTACAGACTAAGCCAATCAGGTTTCATGCTGGCTGTTCACAGAGGTATAATGCGCCGTCCCTATTAATATAAGGAGCTAGTTATGCTGAATATAAAACTGATATTGTCCTCTGGTATTTTAGGTCTGGTATTGTTAGTTTCCAGCCTTTATCCAACCAACATCAATGCAGATGTTTTGCTCATTTATGATGATATAACCAGTGATGACCGACCTGACCTGCCACAAAACGGCATGACTCAGGAGCGAGTCAGGCTACAGCATGGCGAACCAATATTAGAACATGGCGCCGTTGGTGAACCACCTATTACTCGCTGGGACTATGAAAATTACAGTGTTTTTTTTGAATACAATCTGGTTATTACAGCAGTACTAAAACCAGCAGATACAGTAAAAGAAGAAGAAGACAACTACTAATCCATTGAATACTTACAAAGCTGTGCCAAATATACGGCTTGAGAAATTTTGTAAATGACCACAGAAAACAGTAATACCGAAGAACCAATAAAACTGGTCCTCCGAGACGGAATTGAATATACCGTTCTGGGAACAGCTCATGTCTCAAAGAACAGTGCTGATGAAGTTAAACGGCTCATCAAAGAAGGTGACTATGACGCCGTTGCAGTAGAACTCTGCGATGCTCGTTATCAATCATTAACCGGCGATAAGCGCTGGCGAGAAATGGACCTGTTTAAAGTCTTACGCGAAGGCAAAGCTGGGCTGGTCATGGCATCGCTCGCATTGGGGGCTTATCAGCGAAGGCTAGCGGAACAGTTTGGGATTGAACCTGGAGCTGAAATGGTTGCGGCTATTCAGGCCTGTAAAAATAGCGATGCAGAATTACAAATCATCGATCGTGATTTAAACACAACACTGAAACGGGTTTATCGTTCAATTCCTTTCTGGCGTCGATTTGTGCTTTTCTCTGGTTTGTTTGCGAGCATGTTCAGTAAGGATGATATTTCTGAGAAAGACATTGAAAACCTCAAACAAGGCGATATCCTCGAATCTACATTCACTGAGTTTGCAGAACAATCA
The DNA here is from genome assembly GCA_964195815.1 of uncultured Acidimicrobiia bacterium. Classification (GTDB taxonomy): domain Bacteria; phylum Pseudomonadota; class Gammaproteobacteria; order Xanthomonadales; family SZUA-36; genus SZUA-51. Next base: position 1,321 of record CAXMRK010000220.1, read on the forward strand.
CCAGAAATTTTTCATAGCCTGATCGCTGAACGTGACGAATACATGGCTTCACGCCTACGTTTGTTGAATTCTCGGGCCGAGCAGGAAGCAAGCCCTAAGAAAGTCCTGGTAGTAATTGGTGCCGGACACATGGCGGGCATGAACGAGCACCTTCGCGATGACCAGCAAAATCCTGAGACTAGTATTAATAAACTGGATGAAATACCAACATCAGCTCGCTGGTATAAATTCATTCCCTGGATTATTACCGCATTGGTGCTTACCGGTTTTGCTATCGGGTTTTCCCGCGAACCAGAACTAGGCTGGAAGCTGATTGGTTTATGGGTGGTTATTAACGGCACTCTATCAGCTATAGGTACAGCTATCGCCCGAGGTCATCCTCTGACAATCCTCAGTGCGTTTATTGCAGCCCCTCTAACCTCGCTAAACCCAGCTGTGGGTGCCGGCATGGTTACTGGTCTTGTAGAGGCCTGGATACACAAACCAACTGTAGAAGAATTTGAAAAACTACGCGATGATGTAACTACAGTCAAAGGCTGGTTTAGAAACCACGCCACCCGAATTCTGCTGGTGTTCTTCTTTGCCAATTTAGGCTCAGCAGTAGGCACCTGGGTAGCGGGCTACAAGATTTTTGCAGCACTCAGTTAAGTATGCATATTGGCAACTGGAAGTGGCCCAACTTAATTGGTCTCGCGCCGATGGCAGGAGTGACTGACCGCCCCTTTAGACAGTTATGCCACCAACTTGGGGCTGCCTACACAGTGTCAGAAATGGTCACTTCAATCCCTGAGCTTCGACAAACAAAAAAAAGCCTGTGGCGCTCAGACCACATTGGTGAAGCAGAACCCATTGCCGTACAAATTGTAGGTACTGAACCTGCAATGCTGGCTGACGCCGCCGTCTATAACGTAGAAATTGGTGCCCAGATCATTGACATTAATATGGGCTGCCCGGCAAAGAAAGTGTGCAAGAAACTGGCTGGTTCTGCTTTGCTGGCAAACCCGGGTTTGGTTGAAGATATTCTCACAGCTGTAGTCAGTGCTGTTGATATCCCAGTGACCTTAAAAATCCGTACTGGCCTAAGCCCTCAACATAACAATGCTATCGAAATCGCTAAAATTGCAGAAAATTGTGGTATTCAAGCACTCGCGATACATGGCCGCAGTCGGGCACAGAAGTATCAAGGTATTGCCGAGTATGAAACGATTCGGCAAGTAAAGCGTGCCGTTTCTATCCCAATTTTAGCCAACGGGGATATCAGCTCCCCGGAAAAAGCAAAACAAGTATTGGAACATACCGGTGCTGATGGTTTGCTCATTGGTCGAGCCGCGCACGGAAACCCCTGGATTTTCCGAGAAATAAATCATTTTCTGGATACCGGCGAGTATTTAGCAGCACCGAATACTGAGGAGTTTAGCCAGGTTATGCTCGGACACATTGAAGCCCTACATGCATTTTACGGAACAAATAATGGCGTACGTATCGCCAGAAAGCATATAGACTGGTACCTGCATGGTTATGCTGGTGTAAAAAATTCGCTTTCTGCTGAGGTTCTCAGCGCCAATATGCGAAAATTACTCACTATTAATGATGCGGGGTTACAACTCAGCGAGCTTGAGCAATGTCTGCGTAAAATCGCAGCGTAGGGTGTTGTTAGACCGACAAAGTCGGGCGTAACGCACCAGCAACAACCGAGCATCCGAATAACAAATGGTGCGTTACGCTACGCTAACAGCACCCTACGCAGATCGTTACAGGCTACAATCACAAGGCTAGTAAAATTTAAGCGGAAATCAAGAAAATGAACTGGAAAGCAAAAATATTTAAACCCGGCTGGGAATCTCGTAAAGCCGAGAAGCGACTACAAAGCGTCACCGATGACAATGATCAAGGCCTATGGAATGCCTTACCAGAAACCATCAGTTCAGACACAGACTTTCGAGTCAGGTTGGCAGCGTTTAAGCGCCTACTTTCAGTTAAGAGCAAAGACCCCATTAAACGTTTTACGTTTATTCTTGAGCGCTTTAACTCCCTGGCAACAGACCCTCAAGCAAATGACAAAGAACAACAGTCTGAATTCAAGGCATTCAAACAACAGTTGGCTCAACACATTCAACGGGACTTGCTAAACCTGACAATAGACACTGAAATAGCTGCAAACTACCTCCTCAATAATGCTAGCGCAGCCGATATTGAGACGCTTGCTAAAAGAGCAAAAAGCATTAACGTGAGATTGGCAGCAATTGGGCATATTGATGCAAACGGTCTGCTTGGCGATATAGCTATCAAAGAAAACGAACCCAGCTTAAGTCGCTTTGCGGTGAGCCGAATTGAGCAAATATCCACCCTCGAGCGAGTAGCTAAAGCGATCCGCACACGAGATAAAAAACTACACCAACGAATTCAGGAACGTTTATTTGAATCTGGGACCAGTGATAGCGCAGAAATATCAGAACACGAAGCTGAAGCAATCTGCAATCAACTGGAACAAATGCTTAGAGCTGTTGGTTCAGGCGTACATCCAGACCCGGCTTTACTCAAAGCCCAATGGGAAAACCTACAAACTCCAGCAACACAAGCCCAGCAACAACGATACACCACATTATTATCAACCATCACTTCAACTATAGATGGTAGCGCACTCAAATCTGCTCAACAAAAAGTATTGCTACCTGAGCCTGTAGTAGTAGAACCAGAACCAGAACCAGAACCAGTATCAGTACCAGAAGCAGAAGCAGAAGCAGAATTAAAGTCAGCGCCGAGCAAACAAGAAAAATCAGCTGAGGAAGTAAAAGAAGATACAGAGAAAACCAGCATAGATGCCGCTCAGATTCAAAAAGAACAACGCGAAAAAAAGCGTACAGAACAAAAACTGGATGCGCAAAATAAAGCTAATGATATTCATACTAAGCAGGATGAATTAGCTGAAGCAATTGAAGCAGTTGATCTAAAAAAAGCGGTTAAGTATTTACATACAATTCGCAAGGATCTTTCTGCACTTAGGAAAAACCGGCTGTCCAAAGCCTATCTATCAGCACTAGAAGGACGTGAAACTAGACTGCATGGAAAGGTCAAAGGATTGCGTGATTATCAACATTGGGCAAATAATAAAAT
>CAXMRK010000221.1:0-6075 GCA_964195815.1 uncultured Acidimicrobiia bacterium
ATATAGAAGGGTTTAATGCCTTTTAAACATTTTATGCATCGCATAATAAACTTCAAATATATAACAATATATTATATAAAAACCTGCATTTATGTTTGTGTTCCTGTGAAAATCTGCCATTCTTGGCGCTACGTAACATTACGTAACCATAGGTAACAAAGTATTAGGTTTTGTTACTCTTTAACCATGATCTAAATAGAGGAGATCACAGCATGAAAAAACTAGTAGCTTTTGTTTTGGCGTTGGGTGTTTCTGGCGGACTGGCATTTGCCAAGTACTCCAGCAATGACTTCAATGCGGTAGACACTGGACAGGTCGTTAAGCAATCAACCGCAGTCGTGAGCCTTGAGCAAGCGATTGATGAGAAGCTTGCCGAAGCGATATTGTTGGCGCAGCTTAACCGGGACGTTGAGTCCGGAATGCAATTGATGATTAGTGATATGGATGCAGAAATTGAGTCCGAGCTGTTGGCTCGACTCGACAGCATCGATCTAGCGCGCTAACCCGTGTTAGTTGAGCAAGATCACGACTCGACATTTTTACCGCCGATAAGGCAAACGAGTACAACGCAGTAAATGGCCGGCCCGAAAAGCCGGCCATTTTTTTGCCTGCGGGTTAGGGCACACTCTGAAAACATCCCTGTTTATTACCAAATCCCCTATTGCAGCTACGCTTTTGTCGGGCCAGCTATTTCATCAATTTGATGCTCAAGTTTTTTATAAAAGCCTATTAAAAACAGTATCTCTACCATTACATACAAAGGGCCAATAATTAAACCAACTAAGTCATCAACAAACGCCGGTTTTTTACCTTCATAATAATGACCAATAAACTGCAGCACCCAACCAAATACAAACACACCCACGCCAATTGCCAACCATGGAGTGAATGGCATTGCCACAATAGGCTGCGCTGCTAAAGCAAGCAGTACAAATACAACCGCCATAATTAAACCCAGCGATACGCTGAGCATTAAATAATAAACGACCGACGCCAATATAAATATATGCGCGCCATCTACGGTAATACCGCCAACAGGGAATTGAATGCGCGCCAATAAGCAAAGCACCGCAAATACAATCAGCGGAACACCAAAAAAGTGCGTAAGTACATTACGCCTGGAGCGATGATACAAACCGTACTGGCCCAATTGTTGCTGCAGAGTTTTCATCCGTTTGCCACCTTTAATTGTTCATTTTTAAGTACATAAGTCACGACTATAGCAAGCTTGGTTACAGGTGGAATAAACGCCCTCTTGCGCTCAATCTACTATGAAAAGCAGATTGCCGCCAACAGCCTAACGCGGCTGAGGCGCCCGCATCGACACCGCCAAACCTGGACAAGGTTTGGGGCTGGCAATATCTACAGATAGTATCCGCGCCTGCGACGACAGCCTTGAGGACATCAAGGGCGAGTCATTGGGCGGCCATAATTGCTCCAGCTCGATGCTCATTCTAAAGCAGGAAAAAAGAAACAGGCGTTTGTTGTTCTTATACGCGAAAGTTATTCAGGGGGCTTTTCTGGATCGCTGTGCGCTCTAAGTTTTTCGCTGTGCCTGTTACTATGCAAATACCCCAAATCATGAACCTGATAACTTACCCTGGTGGAACTGGAAGAATTGATTATGAATAAGTACGGCTTCTTTTCGAGTTTATTCCTGCTGGTTACTTTGCCCGTTTTTGCCCAGGATTCTGCACCACACGATTTAATGGAACGTTTTGGGCTGCGAGAAGCCCGTCAGGCGGTCAGCGAGAGAGAAAACTGGAAACCACCTCACAAGGTTGTGGTATGGGGAAATAACAGCCGTATGCAGGTTCTTAAAGACGCTCATCCAGACCTGCAGTTCAACAATGTCAGTTCAACCAGTGAGTTGCCTCAGTCTCTTACAGATGCTGACGTATTTATCGGACGTTGTATTTCATCAGGCATCGATTCAGGACACAAGCTGCGTTGGTTGATGTCTCTGAGTGTGGGTGTGGAGAACTGCGCAGCTTCAGACTATTTAAAAAACCAAAACACGCTCATCACCAATGTGCAAAAACTCTCTGGTCCCGAAATCGCTGAACATGCGATTGCTCTGATGATGGCCCTGAACCGTGGTTTGGATGCCTTTGTGGCGGCTCAGCAGAGCTCCACCTGGGACAGAGGTTTGTTACCGGGTGATGAAACCATCTGGGAATTGGAAGGACGTACAGTTTTGGTTGTTGGCCTGGGTGGCATTGGCAAGGAAGTGGCCAGGCGCGCCTATGGACTGGGCATGAAAGTCATAGCAACCCGCAACAGCCGACGTGAAGGTCCGGCTTATGTCAGTTATGTAGGCCTGGCAGATGAGTTGCTGACATTGGCCAAACAGGCCGATGTGGTGATTAATACCGCACCGCTGACTGAAAAAACCCAAGGCATGTATAACGCAGAGTTTTTTAAAGCCATGCAAAATCACGCTTATTTTATTAGTGTGGGCAGAGGGCGAAGTACGAATACCGATGACTTGTTGGCCGCACTAAAAAGTGGCGAACTGGCAGGTGCTGGGTTGGATGTTACCGACCCGGAACCCCTGCCGGCCGACCACCCGCTCTGGCAACAACCCAGAGTGATAATCACACCCCATATGGCAGCTCGGTCAGAGAAAGTGCGGGATCGTATATGGACCCTCGTTGGGGAAAACCTGCGGCGCTATATCGCTGGAGAAAAAATGATTTCTGAAGTTAACCTGGACAGAGGTTATTAGGGCTTACAGGTTTTCTTGCTCAGTTGAACGCCCCAGATACAAACCCAACACAGCCCACACTGCAGCTATGGCGGCTCCCACTAAAGCAACCGCAGCCATGCCCAGGCCTATAACCTGGGTGAGGCCAGTAAACCCCCAGCCCCAAAAAACATCACCGCCTCGATAAACCACCACATCTATAACGGGCTTTGCCTTAAATCGGGTTTGGGCATCTACATGAGTAAAGAGCATCTCCCGGGCGGGTCGGGTAATAGCGTAGTTGCCGCCGCGACGGAATATTTGCAACCCCACCATCACGCTAAGCAGTGGCACCACGGCTACTGACAATAAACCGCCCATCACGATCACTGGTATCAAGGCCAGAGTCCATCCCAGACCAACCCGTGTGGCTAATCTGGATGTGATAAACAAGCCGGAAACAATGGTCAAAGTATTGGTGGCCATGTCCATAAACGCCCAGATTTCTGTACGTTGCTCCCGGCTGAAGTCGGCCATCAGATTTTTTAGTTCCAGATAAACGAAGGAGCCGATACCGGTATAGAGGAACAGGAACACGGCAATTGGCAGAAGGAATTTATTCTGTAGCAGCAGCTTGAAGCCCTCCAGCGGGTTTCCTCCCAGGGAAGACATTTGTTGAACTTCGCCCTGCCGGTTTTCATTGTGCAGATCCAATGACTTTAGCCGCTGCAGATAAAAAGTAATAGGCACAGTGGCGACCAGCACAAAACTCGCCACCAGCATTAAATTGTAAGTGCCCAGATCGGCGAATAACAGCGGTATGGATGGACCCATCATAGCGCCCACGCTGGCGCCGGTGGTAATGACACCAAACAGCCTTTTGGACTGTTCTTTGGAGTATAAGTCGGCCATGAAACTCCAAAAAACTGATATGGGGAAGAGGCTAAAAACACTGACCCAGATGTAAAATGCCTTGTCGATCAGGATCGCATCCGTGATAAATAGCGACGCCAGGTAAAACAGTATAAAAGTGCCGGCAAAAAATCCGTATACAGCAGGAACCAGGTTCTTCAATGACATTCTGGAAATAGCGGCACCATACAAAGCAACAACGACAAAGCTAAAAAAGAAATTGATAGTCCAGAGTATGCTGACTTGGGCATCGGACCAGTCGCTGGCCATGGCATCCCGCACTGGCCGCAATATATAGTAAGAAGCCATGAGCAACAAAACCAAAGTAAAAGACACCAGCGTGGCTTTCAACTCATGGGCTTCAACTTTTGCAATGGCGCGGATGAATTTCGCAGGCAGGCCGCTGTTACCTTGTGTTGTCACATGAAGTCCTTAGGTTTTCCACCGGCCCGGTTTCGATCAGGCATTTTGACTTAGGGCACCTCTGAATAATAGCATGCGCGCTCTGGCTTACAGGTTGGCTCGCAATCAAGACGTCTTTTTGAAGTCATGCCCAGGCCTGCCGAAAAAGGACAACGTAGAGTGCGGGCCAACCTGCAAGCCCCGAAGGGCGTGTCCTGAAGCATACATCTGCCGCGTTGTAGTTCTTGCTAAGGACTACAGCCATTAGCTGCGAACTACGCCTTGCATCTGTACGCTTCAGGTCGCGCAGAGTGCATATGCCATTATTCAGAGGTGCCCTAGCTTTAATACCTGTAGATATCAATCGTCAGCGTTTATGGTAGCTCTTGGTGGTTAACTGAGGTTGGGATGGTGAACTGAGGAACGGCGGCTGACGAACCACAGGCGACGGTCGAGAATTTAGCTGAGCACGAGTGAATGTCTGCGCTTCTACGCCGGCCTGCCCTACGAACGGACATTTAAAGCACTGGGATTTGTCTAACTTAAGGACATCAATAGCGCCAAAAACCGACATTAAAGTTACCGAAGATCCTGTCCGCAATATCCATTGAACAACATATCGCTGTGCGCAGAACAGAATAGAGCGTATAGTGGCTATAGATTCATAGATCCTGCCGTATACCGAGCCTACTGGCCACACTTGCCTCTATCCTCCCTATTGCGGCCCCATTGTTTACATGCAATTGGGGGCTGTTTTGTTGTGCTTATTATTTAGTCAGTTGCCATCAACGAAAGTTGTCGTGCTGTAGTAATACCCGATAACACGCTTCTTGATCGTTCTCGAACACAAAGGGAACGCAATCGTCCGTATAGAAAGAATTTGAAGAATAGACATTAAATTAATGCCGGCTCACGTTCGGCGTTAAGACAAATATCTATTCCCATTAGCAAGTCGATGATTACGAATATCGATATAAAATTATCAGCATCATTTCCAGGGTCATTATGACGCCACACAGCGCAGCAACTGAAGAGATACAGCCTACCATTCTTTCTTATGTGAAAGACCTTCCAAACTTATGTTCACTTGCGGGACTGGCCTGCACATTATCGGCCATATACTTCGGCATTCTGGGTAATTATTACGCGGTGATGATAGGCATGATTTGGGCCGTTGCCTTTGACTGGGGTGATGGACTTATCGCACGAAGAATGAAAGGACGGACAGGGAACGACCAAACATTTGGTATGCAACTTGATTCGTTAATAGACATTGTGAACTACGGAGTCGCTCCAGCTATTCTTCTGCTGAGCTATGGGAACTTCAACCCTGTATTTCTGCCGGGGGCTTTTGTACTGCTCGCTACCAGTTCGATACGATTAAGCTACTTTAACACCTATGGTCTTTCTGGAGGGGCGAAATACACCGGACTGGCTCTCGATAGCAATAATATAATACTCGTTTTCATCTTTTTGTTTGAGGGTATTTTTAGCACAGGAATCTTTTCCGCCATTCTTTATATCAGTATTCTAGCGCTGGCGGCCTTGAATGTATCCCAAATCAAAACACCAAAACTTTCTGGCAATCCCCGCAATGTTTATCTTCTTAGTATTTATATCCTTGGAATAACAGGCATCTACGGTTGGAAACTTTTATAGCACGTATTGCGACTATTAAAGCACAGCATTGAAAATCACACAGACATAGGAGTTAAACAGCATAATGATTGTATACACCGTAGGCACATTTGATTTATTGCACGTAGGTCACCTTGCGCTGCTAGAATATTGCAGAACATTAGGTGATGTAGTGGCGGTTGGTGTTGCTTCAGATCGCGTGGTGAACTCTTACAAGCCCAATGTGCCAGTCATTCCCCTGGATCAACGCAGGGAAATGTTGGAAGCCCTGCGTTGTGTGGATATTGTACGTCCTTATCATGAGCTTGAATATGTATCTGGTTGTAAGGCATTAGACGTTGATATTTTCGTGGTCGGCGAAGATTGGGGTAATAAACCACATAATATTGCGGTGGAATCTTACTTAAAAAATCGGGGCAAAAAGATTATTCAGGTCC
>CAXMRK010000222.1:0-3012 GCA_964195815.1 uncultured Acidimicrobiia bacterium
TCCTCTTTTTGTGATATGAGATTAACCGCTCGGAAAAGGCCTAGCTCAAATAATATAAGCTCTTGCTGAAAGTTTTGTTTTCATGTCCTTCTCAACCATCCTGACTACCTCTGTGGCTGCGATTTGCCGAGAATAGATATCAGCTATAATAATCAAGCCCTTTTCCGAGCGGTTAATCTCATATCACAAAAAGAGGAAAACAAAATGAATTGGAAAATTACAATCCTTGGGGGACTGGCATTTTATCTGGTTACTTTTGCTCTTGGCATGTTTGTTACAGGGCCGTTTATTCATGAAGGCGTACTGGCAGAGTTATATGATGCTACAGCCAGCTTTTGGCGACCTGAGTTAAATCAGGAACCACCAAATCTGGAACCACTGATGCCACTGTGGATAACTACAGCTTTGGCGATGGCATTTGTGTTTGGCGGAATCTATAGTATCATCCGTCCAGCCCTAAATGGCTGCAAGCATGGCGTAGTCAAGGGAATCAAATACGGCGTTATGCTCAGCCTGATTTCACTGGTTACAATGGCCAGTTGGTCTGGCGTTTTCAATCTGCCTAACGCAATCTGGGGCTGGTGGTTTGTAGAAGGCGCAATTGCCCTTATCGTTGGCTGTGCAGTAATGGGATTTGTTGCCCAGAGACTGGTGCCTGAAGACATCGTATAGTTATATTTTGGGCCAGACACGGCCCTAAGTTCAACCCCGCTGAAGCACGGCGGAGTTAACCTTTGGTGAGAATATGCACATTCAATGGTATCCCGGTCACATGTATAAGGCCGGTAAGCAAATCAGGGCTGCGCTGCCAAAGGTTCACATGGTTATCGAGCTACTCGATGCGCGTATACCTTATAGCTCAGAAAACCCATTTTTAAGCGAATTGCGTGGTGATAAACCCACCATCAAGGTTTTTAATAAGAGCGATCTGGCAGATTCTGAAATTATTACTTTATGGCAATCCCACTATAAAAATGAACGTAATGTGCAAACCCTGGCCTTGACCCAGACCCAACCAGGAGAAGTAAAAAAACTGATTGAAATGTGTCTACAGATGTTCCCTTCTCGGGTTGAAAAGAAACAGGAAATCCATGCCTTGATCATGGGTATACCCAATGTAGGCAAATCTACACTGATAAACACACTGGCAGGCCGCCCGATTGCAAAAACAGGTAACGAGCCGGCAGTTACCAAATCACAGCAACGAATTGCTCTGGATAGCGGTGTAGTGTTATTCGATACCCCCGGTATGTTGTGGCCAAATATAGAAAACCCCAACAGCGGTTACAGACTAGCGGTCACTGGTAATATTCGGGATACCGCCATTGATCACGCCGATGTGGCAATGTATGCGCTGAACTATTTCAAATCCGCTTATCCGCAACGGCTAGTCGAACGCTATCGTTTGGATGCAAATGAACTCACCGCTATGGATGATTTGCAGATACTTGATGCTATCGGCTTGTTCCGCGGCAGTCTTAAGAGCAAAGGGTTGGTTGATTATGATAAAGCCGGAAAAATCGTGCTCACTGATCTACGCAATGGTGCGCTCGGTAAAATCAGCCTGGAAACACAACAAATGATGGCAAACGAACTGATCGAAGTGGAGCACGCCAGAGCAGCAAAACTGGCGAAACAAGAAGCCAGGAAAAACCGTTTTAAAAAGAAATAGTCTGATAAAGCGCTGGTTTATTTATTAGCAATGCAAAAATACCCAGTGGTTTAGGGCAAGCTTCAGGTGATTATGAGGCTGGTAAATTCATCAGCAGGAAGTCCTTTGCGTTCTCACCCATCACTTTGATAATATCTGCTTCAGACATACCAGCAGCTAGCAATGCATCCACAATCAATGGCAGACCGGTGACATCGAATGGTGTCAATACTCCGCCATCAAAATCTGACCCCAGCGCGACATGCTCAATCCCGATTAGATTAGCTGTATATGTTATTGCGCGCGCAGTTGCTGCAGCATCGATGCCACAAACCGCCTGTTCAAACATAGCGATACCAACCAAACCACCACCTGCTGCAATTTTCATCAGCTGAGCGTCGGATAAATTACGCTGGTTGTTACAGGTACCTTTAACCCCGGAATGAGAAATAATAAGCGGCCGGGTTGCGATATTAAGTACATCATCAAGCAGTTGCGTGGATGCATGCGAGAGATCAATTATCATCTGTCGCTGTTCCAAATCCCGTACCACCTTGTGCCCGAAAGGTGTCAGTCCACCCTTCACTTCACCGTGGGCAGAACCGCCTACTTCGTTATCAAAAAAATGGGCCAAACCAACCATTCGAATACCGGCATGATCCAGTGTCTCAATATTTTCCAATTGCCCCTGCAGTGCCTGCGCTCCTTCGATACCTAGAAAACCTGCTGTAATAGCTGGGTTTTGAAGACGATCATGCAGATATTGTCGTAACTCTTGCTGGTTTTTTATCACCCGGAAGCGACCTTCAGACTGGTTCGCGAAAACATACAATTGCTCAGCTTGAACCAACACCCTTTGGGTTAAATCAAACCAGCTTTTTAATGCCCTCGCCTGAAGTATAAACAAAGCTGTAATTTGGTCAGAATCTGCTGAATTGGATTTATAATTCATTCCAGCAGGGGTTTTACTCACCAGGGTAAATGCCTGTAAAGCGACATTAGTTTCGATCAGGCGAGGAATATCTACATGCCCATAATCATGTTTCTTCAACAAGTTGCGTTGCCAGAGCAAAGAGTCCGCATGTAAATCAGCGACAAAATCCAGACTATCAAACAGCGCCAGGCCGGGTTCACTGACTTTGTAAGGAGGTTGTACTCTAATCGTGCTTTTTGTTTTATCCACAGCTGTAGGAACCAGGATCAGGGTCAGCACCATAAAGATGACCAACAACACGGCTATTTTTTTCAAGCGGGTTAACATTGTAATTACCTATCTAATCAATCAAGCCATTCTTTTGGCTAGATACTGCTGATGGTACTCTTCAGCGTAATTAAAACAGCAGGGCTGAATAATTTCCGTA
>CAXMRK010000223.1:0-4832 GCA_964195815.1 uncultured Acidimicrobiia bacterium
AAGGTTTTATTATGAACAATAACGATATTTTGCGCCGTATCCGCTATACCTTTGACCTCAATGATTCAAAGATGATCGCTTTGTTTGCATTGGCTGATCTCAAGGTTACAAGAGCTCAGGTCAGTGACTGGCTGAAGAAAGAGGATGATCCTGCTTTCGAAGAGTGTAGTGATCAACAATTAGCGATTTTTTTAAATGGTTTTATCAATGAAAACAGAGGAAAGAAAGAGGGTTCTCAGCCGCTCCCAGAAAAACGCTTGAATAACAATATCGTTTTCAGGAAATTAAAAATTGCCCTGAATTTACAAGCAGAGGCTACTCTGGAGCTGGTTAATCAGGGTGATTTTGAGATTAGCAGGCATGAACTCAGCGCGTTTTTCCGTAAGCCCGAGCATAAACACTACCGCGAATGTAAAGATCAGGTTTTACGAAATTTTTTAAATGGTATGCAGCTTAAATATCATAAAAACCCGAAGCCGGCTTCTTAGTTACTAGGCACACTGATATAAATGCGGGAAATACAATGCAATTAACTCCATTCCATCTGGCTATTCAGGTTCGTGATATCGATGAAGCGAGAGAGTTTTACGGATTAAAGCTGGGTTTCTCTGAAGGACGGAGCTCAAAAGACTGGATTGATTTCAATATGTTTGGTCATCAGCTAGTAACTCATTTGAATCCACAGATTGGTAACACAGGCACTGTGGCCAGTATTTCAAATGCAGTAGATGGCCACGGTGTACCAGTACCACATTTTGGGGTGGTAATGAATTTTGATCAGTGGCAAGTTTTTGCTGACAAAGTTCGTCCCATCATCAGCGAATTTATTATTGAACCCTATGTGCGTTTTAAAGGGCAGGTAGGAGAACAGGCAACGATGTTCTTTGCTGACCCTTCCGGGAACTCGCTCGAATTCAAAGCGTTTAGAAATATTGAGCAGGAACTGTTTGCAAAATAATATTCAGCATTGAATTTATCTCTGCAAGCTATGAATATGTCTTGCTGCCAATCATGGCTGTGGCTGAGATTTTTTCTGACTGGCTTGTTTTAGGTTCTCATTGATTTCTTGTAATTGTTGGTTCATTAATGTGAACTCATCTTTGTAATTGGTGTTTTCTGTGTATTCTGTGACATAAACTTTGGCCTCAGCAAAATATTCGCCAACAACTGGTAAATCTACCAGCATAGTGAGTATCCAGATCAGAACACCCAGGACCATGGTCATGCCAACTGTGACACCCAGCCCTCTGGCTACGCCCGCCTTGAAATGAAGCCACATGATTCGCTTGCCAGATTTTAGGTATTCCAGGTATTCGGTAACGCCCGCGGCTTCAAATGTTTTTACAATCTCTTTTGCTGGTGATGTTTTAGGTTGTGATTTCATTTCCATGCCTCAGTATTTCAAATATGTTTATTAAACACTTGATCAACTCATTTTATCTTAATAAAGTCTATATTGACGAGTGACTGCAAAGCTTACCCCTGACGAGATTTGAGGGTATGGATAAGGTCAGCAAGCCGAAGTTTGCGTTGGCGTAATAATACTATTAGGTGGAAAATCAGGTCTGCTGATTCATTGAGGAGTTCATTGTCGTCACCTACAACGGCAGCTAAAGCCGTTTCAACTCCTTCTTCCCCCACTTTTTGTGCAATCCGATTAGTACCTGCATTAAATAGATCAGTCGTATAGCTATTCACAGGCATCTCAGTTTGACGCTGCCCAATTAATTGTTCAAGCGAGTCCAGAAATGCCAGTTCGGGTGAGGCTTGTGTTTCTGTATCAAAACAACTATCACTACCCGTATGGCAAGTGGGTCCGCATGGCTGAGCTAGAATCAACAGACTGTCGTTATCACAATCAGAATGGATTGACGCTAATTCAAGATAATTACCGGAGGTTTCGCCTTTCGTCCACAGGCTCTGCTGACTACGACTCCAAAATGTCACTTTTCCAGTGTCCAGCGTTTTTTGCATAGCTGCAGAATTCATGAAGCCTTGCATTAGCACGCGCCCACTGAAATTATCCTGGACAATTGCGGGAATGAGGTCGTTCATTTTTGCCCAGGCAAGTGTCTTAATGTCACTATCATTTGCGATCAGCATTTTCTTACCTCGATATTGGCCTCTGCCAATTGTTTTTTTAAGTTGGGAATAGCTATCTCACCAGAATGAAAAACGCTAGCTGCAAGGGCAGCATCTACATCAGCTTGTCTAAATACATCAATAAAGTGGGAGCACTGACCGGCTCCACCTGAAGCCACCAGGGGGATGGGTAGTATTTTGCGAGCTGCGGCTAACTGAACTATGTCATAGCCGGATCGGGTGCCATCTGCTGACATACAGTTGAGCACGACTTCACCTGCGCCACGATCTACAACTTCCGCCAGCCAGTCCATGGTTTTTTGACCCGGTGCGCGCATGGCATCCGGGGTGCCAGTATGTGAACGTACCGAATACTCCCCCTGCGTAGCAATTGAATCGACACCAATAACCACACATTGGGAGCCGAAGGCAGCAACCAGTTCATTGATTAAATCAGGACGTTCTAGCGCGGGTGTATTAATGGAGATTTTATCTGCACCCTGTGCAAGTACTTCAGCGGCATCACCTACACTACGAATGCCACCGGCAACACAAAAAGGAATGTTAATAGTTTCAGAAACCTGGCGGACCCAGTTCACATCTACACGCCGGCCCTCCGGGCTGGCAGTGATATCGTAAAATACCAGTTCGTCGGCACCCTGGTCGCGGTAACTGGCAGCCAGTTCAATAATGTCACCCATCACCACATGATTGCGGAACTGTATGCCTTTGACTACCTGGCCATCACGAACATCCAGGCAAGGTACGATTCGCCGGGCAAGTTTCTGAGTAGTTGCGGATGTCATTTAAGAATATCCATGGCTTCTTCGACGCTAAAGCTGCCTTCCAGCAGCGCCTTGCCAGTTATCGCGTAAGCCGCACCGGTTTGCCTTAATTCCAGCAGATCTTCTAAAATGGCGACACCACCCGATGCCTGGACGCTTAATTCAGGATAGCGCTGTACGATTTCCTGATAGAGTCCAGCGTTGGATCCCTGCATTGCCCCATCGCGACCAATGTCAGTGCATAACAGATGCTTGAGACCGTTTTTAGCGTATACATCCAGTAATTCCCAAAGTGTGTAGTCACTACCTTCTGTCCAGCCATGACTGCGTGGCCAGGGGGTTCCATGATCATCAAAGCTGACGTCCAGTCCGGCTACCAATGCCTCGCTGCCAAAGTTTTTCAGCCAGCCTATAAAACGCTTGGGTTGGGTGGCGCAAACCGTACCTACTATTACCCGGTCTGCTCCACGCTCAAGGCGTTTTTGTATATCCTCAGAATCACGAACGCCGCCACCAGTCTGGATTTTCTGGCTAGTATTTGAGATGAGTTTAAATAGTGGCGTGCTGTCTGCAGCATCACCATCACGGGATGCAGCGAGATCAACAATATGCAGCCACTCAGCGCCCGCATTGGCATATGCTGCGGCCAGCTTTACAGGTAATTCTGGATAATACGTACAATCATTAAAATCTCCATGCCGCAGGCGTACGCATTGCCCATCCAGCAGGTCAATAGCAGGTATTATTTGCATGATATCTCCATAAAACTTTTCAATAATGCTGCCCCCGCGTTTGCGGAACGCTCCGGGTGGAACTGGCTGCCATAGAAATTATCTTGTCTCACCAGCGCGCTGAAATCCTGACCATGAGTGCTGCTGGCAAGTGTCCAGCCGCCCACGGGTGCTGCATATGAATGTACAAAGTAAAACCACTGGCCACTCAAGGCATCACTGAATGGGTCAGGTTTAATACAGTCGATGGAGTTCCAGCCCATATGCGGCACGCGAAGACCCGGTTTTTGTTTCAGTTTGCTTATGCGGCCCGGAATAATCCCCAGCAGTTGTGTGTCGTCTTCCTCAGAAGATTCAAACAGCAGTTGCATTCCCAGACAGATTCCGAGTACAGGCTGTTTAAGGGTACAAAGCACCTCTGTGAGGCCGTTTTCTCTAAGGGTTTCCATTGCATGCCCTGCAGCGCCAACGCCTGGCAGGATAACCTGTTCTGCTTGCTGGATGATTGCTGGATCAGCGGTGAAAATAGGTTCCACACCAAGCCTGCGTAAGGCATGTATAACGGAAGCAATATTGGCCCCGCCGCTATTAACAACAGCAACGCTCACTGGACCGGATATCTCATCAAGGATCCGGGATTTGCACTGTAGCTGTCGAAACAGTTTGCTTGATCGTTTGAAAAATCATAGCGATAGCTATCCTTTGAGAAGTATCGACCTAAATGTGAAGTCAGATGCTGTGAAAAACCGGATAGGACAAACTCTATCTGTCTATAAATAAGCATAACAACCTCACATTCTTGAATAGTCGACAAATTTATCATTTTACGGTCCGCCTTTATGAGATATTCGGGTTAAAGCACACCTTTTGTGCTGGGTAGCTCAAAGCCCTGTTTTTTTAAGGCTGGACGAAGGGCGCGGCCAGCGCCCTTGAAAATAGCTTCAATCATATGATGTGTGTTTTCTCCCGCTACCTTGATGTGGATAGCGGCACCGAGGGCCTGGCTCAATGAAGCGAAAAAGTGTTTTACCATTTCAGTCGAAAATTCACCGACTTGTGAGCGTGGAAAATCGGCGTTAACAACAATTGCAGGACGTCCTGAAAGATCAATTGCGACCTCAGCTAGTGATTCATCCATAGGCAGCAAAAAGCCATAGCGCCCAATACCACGGCGATCACTAAGAGCCTGGTCGAGTGTCTGTCCTAATGCCAGTGCACAGTCTTCAACGGTATG
>CAXMRK010000224.1:0-6651 GCA_964195815.1 uncultured Acidimicrobiia bacterium
TGATTCTACGGGCCATTTCAGCCAGACGGATCTGTATGGCTTGATTGGCAGCTAGCGGCCGATTAAACAGTTTACGGTCTTCTGTATAGTTAATTACGGTTTGCAAACAATCTTGAGCACTACCAATCGGACCCCAGGAAATTCCAAAACGAGCCTGGGTTAAACAGGATAAAGGCCCTTTTAATCCGACAACTCCGGGCAGACGATTTGCATCAGGCACTCTGACATTATCAAAATACAACTCTGATGTGGTTGAAGCGCGCAGAGACATTTTGGAGTGGATATCCTGAGTGACAAAACCAGGCATTCCTTTTTCTACCAGAAAACCCTGAATACCCTCTTCTGTTTTAGCCCATACAATGGCAATGTCTGCAACCGAGCCATTAGTGATCCACATCTTGGCACCATTCAGTAGCCAGTCACCACCATCTTTTTTAGCATGCGTTTTCATGTTTGCCGGATCTGATCCCCCCTGGGGTTCGGTTAATCCAAAGCAACCTATTGCCCGGCCAGCAGCCATTTCTGGTAACCATCGCTGTTTCTGTTCTTCTGAACCAAAACTGTATATTGGATACATACACAAACTGCTTTGTACTGAAACAAAACTGCGCAAGCCAGAATCGCAACGTTCAAGCTCCTGGCAGATCAAACCATATGAAACGCCATTTAAACCAGCACATCCATAGCCTTCAAGACTTGAGCCTAATAAACCTAAATCAGCTATCTCAGGTATAAGTTCTGTCGGAAAACGAGCATCGTCGAAACACTTGGCGATCAGTGGCATTGCGCGATCATCTACCCACGCCGCCACACTATCCTGAACCATTTGTTCATCTTCGCTCAGCTGTGAACGCACATCATATAGATCAAGTGGATTTAGCTTTGACATAATTATTTCCGGTTTAATAAATCAATGCTGTATTTTATCACCAGCTTAGATAAAACAACCATTAATTAATTACTTTTCTTGAATCCCCTACTCAACCATAATGCAATATTAGCGAGAAATTTCAGCCACTCTCATGTTTTGAGAATAGAATTTGTTATAGTGCACCCATGTCAGGAACTTCAACCATTATAAAAGACCTTAATTTTATTGAGCCACAACCACTGGTAGTAGCTATTGCATCCAGGGCACTCTTCGATCTCGATGAATCGCATCAAATTTTCGTAAAGAATGGACTTGAAGCCTATGCCCGCTATCAACGCGAGCAGGAAGATGTTTTATTAAAGGAAGGAGTCGCCTTTCCGCTGGTCAAAAAACTGCTAAAACTAAACCAGGGGCGTGAAGAAAACCCTCTTGTTGAAGTGATTTTGTTATCACGAAATAGTGCTGATAGTGGTCTGCGAATTTTCAATACTATTGAAGCTCGTGGTCTAAACATCGTGCGGGCCGCCTTTACTAATGGCGAGCCACCACAGCAATACATGAGTGCATTTGGTGCACAATTATTTCTATCTGCAAACGGCGAGGATGTCAGAAACACATTAAGCTCAGGCTTTGCCGCTGCAACCATTCTTCCTTCAGGCAACAATTTCCGCCATCGAGATCAATTACGTATCGCATTTGACGGCGATGCGGTGATATTTTCGGATGAAGCCGAAAAAATTTCAAAAGAATCAGGACTCGAGGCATTTTCCGCTTCTGAAAAAGCAGCAGCCCATCAACCTTTAAAGGATGGTCCTTTTCGTGCTGTCCTCGAGGCTTTGCATCGAATCCAGTCAGCCTGGCCTATGGAAAATAATCCAATTCGTACAGCGCTTGTCACCGCACGCTCTGCACCAGCACATAAGCGAGTTATTCTGACGCTGCGGAACTGGGGGATTCGTATTGATGAAGCACTTTTTCTTGGTGGAAAAGAAAAAGGTTCTTTTTTAAACGCATTTGGTGCGGACATCTTTTTTGATGATCAGACTCTGCACTGCCAATCAGCTCAGGAACACGTGCCCACAGGCCATGTACCACATGGTGTTGCCAACCAATAACTCTAAATTATCATCTTCAGAGTCTATCTCAATATTTACAGCTTTCCTAATATCCTTACTTCCTTTCAGCTTGTCTTTATATTTCCAGACTATTTAAAAACTCTATAGAAAAGCAGTCGATTCTTTATTGGATTAGGTATATTCTATTTACATCATATATCGCAACCACAATCCACAATGGAGTAACCTAGGAAGCAGATATGAAAACACTTAAAAGCAGTAAATTATTTATTTTAATAGCAGTACTTTTAACCGCAACGACAACCCAGGCCTGGGAAGTAATGCCAAAGACGGCGCCGGCTCCAGCCGACAACCCAACAACTGCAGAAAAAGTTGAATTGGGTAAGATGCTCTTTTTCGACCCGCGCTTTTCATCAACCGGAACAGTTTCCTGTAACTCCTGCCATAACCTGATGGAAGGTGGTGATGATTCGCGTGCTTTTTCAATGGGAGTACATGGTCAACTTGGCGGCCGTAGTGCCCCAACGGTATGGAATTCAGCTTTTCATTCTGTTCAGTTCTGGGATGGTCGCGCGCCCAGTCTTGAGGAACAGGCTAAAGGTCCCCTGGTAAACCCGGTTGAAATGGGTATGAGTGATATTGAAAAGGCAATGGATCGTGTCCGCCAAATACCCGGGTATAAGGCATATTTTGAAGCAGCTTTTGGAATTGATAACCCTATGAGTATCGATAATGCAGCAAAGGCAGTTGCTGCATTCGAACGTACATTAATCACTAACAATAGTCCTTTTGATCGTTATATCGAAGGTAATAAAACCGCATTGAGTCATCAGCAGATTCGTGGAATGGATTTATTCCAGAACAGTGGTTGTCTTGCCTGCCACTCAGGCCCGGCTTTCAACGGACCAGAAATGCCTGCTGGAATTGGTTTCTATAACAAATTCCCAACATTCACAGATAGTTCATATGTTAAAAAATATGCGTTGCTAAAGGACAAAGGACGAGCGGATGTAACAAAAAATGAAGCAGACATTTATCAGTTCAAAGTACCGACCTTACGAAATATTGCCGATACCGCGCCCTATTTCCACAATGGTTCAGTCACAGACCTCAATGAAGCTGTCAAAGTAATGGCTAAAACTCAGCTAAATAAGAATTTGAGTGATACTGAGGCAGACGATATTGCAGCCTTTATGAGCGCTTTAAGAGGTGATTATCCAGAAATGTCATTACCGCGATTACCCCCAACCCCGGGAACTTCTATTTTGATGAAATAGACCTGGAAGTAAAAAAAGCCTCAAATTTTGAGGCTTTTTTTAGAAATATCTGACTATCTAAACTGTTCATTTAAGATCCGCTCTTCCAGGGAATGCTCAGGATCGAATAACAACTTCAAAGTTGTATTTTTATCTTCGACCACCTCAACCTTCACTACATCTCTGAATTCAATGTAATCTGCCGTTGCGCTAACCGGTCTGCTTTCAGGCTCTAACACCTCTATTGATACTCTGGCTGCAGAAGGTAATACTGCACCGAGCCAACGACGTGGCCTAAATGGAGAAATAGGCGTTACCGCAATAGCTTCGGTTCCTAATGGCAATATAGGCCCTCGAGCTGAAAAATTGTAGGCAGTACTACCAGCAGCAGTTGATACCAAAATACCGTCAGCAACTAATTGACCAATTTTGCTCGCACCATTAACCGAGAGACGAAGGTGGGCCGCCTGATTACTTTGCCTGATCAGGGAAACCTCATTTATAGCAAGCGCTTTATGCTCATTACCATCAATACTGGTAACTAGCATCCTTAAAGGATTTAAACTAACACTGGAAGCTTGAGTCAATCTCTCCAATAAATTTGCATCCTGAAAGCGATTCATTAAAAAGCCAATGCGTCCCATGCGCATACCATATACAGGCAGTGCTGAATCAACAAACTGATGTAAAACCCGCAGCATAAATCCATCACCCCCCAGGGCAACAATGACATCAGCAGATTCTAATTCGGCCTGGCCATAAAATTCTTTTAATCGATGGATCGCTTTAGGTGTTTCAGCATGATCACTACCAACAAAATGAATCCGTTTAGCACTCATTAATCTTGTCCAGAAAGCAATGCTCGCAAAGCCTGAACTGCAACTGATACCGTGGCGAAATCAAGCTCAGGCAAAGTACGCATATCTGCCAGCATTTCAATCACCTGATCCAGTTGCTGTTGATTATGTTCAAGCCAACGCTCAACTGGGTCGCCACTCTCATCACCATAGGCGGCTAATACCTGGCCCGCCAGTGCACGGTGGTAACGATATAATTCCTGACGCAGGTTGCCTCTTGCTGCAGAATGCCAGTGCCCCTCTACCGTCAAATTATCAATTTGCTTCATCAACCATTTAAGGTTCATGGTTTGCCCTAATTGATAATAAATTTCAGCCACCTTTTCAACGGCAAGTCCACGACGCGTCGCGTCATCAACGATATCCAGCGCTGATGGCAAACGACCCAATAAAGACATCTCTTCTGCCAATTCTAGTGGGAACCCAGCTTCGCTATAACGTGCAACCTTGCTTTGTAACAGGCGTTGTTCATCATCGCTGATGAGATTAGGCAAGCTAGAGCGGAGGCGTTGAATCCCAGGTTTAAGACGCTCTGATTGCAGGCGAATGTCCAGTTGTTTCTCAGGTTGTACCAATAGCCAGCGCGTGGCATGCCGCGTTAGTTTCCAGATTACAACTAAAGCGTCTGTTTGCGCCTGGGCTGATACTATATTATCCAGAGCTTCAACAGCTAACCATAGCGGGTTGAGATTAAAAGTATCTCGGACAATGGTATATGCTCTAGCAACTTCGCTTGGACTGCTGCCAGTCCCTTCCTGCATCATCAACCCAAATGAGGCACCCATACGATTAACCATTGAATTTGTAACCATTGTGGCTATGATTTCCCGCTTCAGACGATGTTGCTGCATTTCTTCTGGAAACCGTTCCTGGATAGCTGCAGGAAAGTACCGATATAACTCGCTACCAAGGTATTCATCCTCTGGTACATCAGATACAAGCAATTGTTGATACAGGACAATCTTGGCATAGGAGAGTAATACCGATAGTTCAGGCCTGGTTAAGCCCTTATTGGTGAGTCGCCGTTCTTCAAGGCTTTCAACTGACGGTAAAAACTCAATTTCACGATCTAATAAACCATCCTGTTCCAACGCTCTGATGAAGTGTGCCTGTGCCCCAATCCGAGTATTTGTCAGGTCAGTCATCATCGAAATTGTTTGTGACTGCAGATAATTGGAACGCAACACCAATCTATCCACATCATCTGTCATTTCAGCTAGTAGCTCATTCCGCTGTACAAGGTTCAGCTTACCCTGACTCATAATCTGGTTCAGCAATATCTTAATGTTGACCTCATGATCCGAACAATCTACACCCGCAGAATTATCAATAAAGTCGGTATTAATACGGCCACCAGCGAGCGCATACTCTACCCGCCCTAATTGGGTAAAACCTAGATTTCCACCCTCGCCTATTACTTTAGCTTTAAGCTCTTTACCGTTGATTCTTAATATATTATTTGCTGCATCTCCAGCATCTGCATGGGATTCAGTACTGGCTTTGACATAAGTACCAATACCGCCATTCCAGAGCAAATCTACTTCTGCCATTAGCAATGTTTTAATTAAAGCATTTGGCGCCATATGTGACTCTTTTATGCCGAGCCAGTCGCGTACTTCCGGGGTAATCTCAATCGCTTTTAAGTTACGTGAGTAAATACCACCACCCTTGGAAATCAATTTTTTGTTGTAATCCTCCCAACTGGATCTGGGCAAATCAAACAGTCGCTGCCGCTCTTCAAAGCTGGATTTGGCATCCGGACTTGGATCAAGAAATATATGTATATGGTTGAATGCAGCGCGTAAACAAATATGCTTAGACAGCAGCATTCCATTTCCGAATACATCACCTGCCATATCACCGATACCAACAACAGTAAAATCCTGACTCTGGGTATCAACACCAAATTCTCGGAAATGACGCTTCACTGATTCCCATGAACCTTTAGCAGTAATGCCCATAGCCTTATGGTCATAACCCACTGATCCTCCTGATGCAAAGGCGTCACCCAGCCAGAAATCGTATTCCGCAGAAACGCTATTGGCAATATCAGAGAATGTTGCTGTACCTTTGTCAGCTGCGACAACCAGATACGGATCATCCTGATCAAGACGTATAACATCTGCAGGTGGCAAGATTGTGTCTTCACTCAAGTTATCCGTCATATCGAGCAAACCACGAATAAAACTCTTATAACAGTGAATCACCTCAGCCATCACGGTTTCCCGGTCGCCTTCTGGCATTTGTTTGACGAAAAAGCCACCTTTAGCACCAACAGGAACAATCATTGTGTTCTTAACATTCTGGGCCTTCATCAAGCCAAGTACTTCGGTGCGGAAATCTTCACGCCTGTCTGACCAGCGCAAACCACCACGGGCGACTTTATCCATACGCAAATGGATACCTTCTACCCTTGGTGAATAAACCCAGATTTCACGGAAAGGACACGGCTTAGGCAAGTCCGGAACCTTCGAAGAATTGAGTTTAAATGAGATAAACTCACGCTCTTCACCCTTTTCGTTCTTACGATAATAATTAGTTCTAAGGGTTGCCCGGATCGTCTGGCTGAAAGTTCGCATAATGCGATCCTG
>CAXMRK010000225.1:0-3396 GCA_964195815.1 uncultured Acidimicrobiia bacterium
CCTTAAACTTCTAACAGATCGGTATATGGGAGCTATTATCCCTCAAAATACACCGTTTGTAACCAGAATTTATTTCCTACCTCAAGTATAATTCCGAGTCCACAGATGGATTACACCCTGAGGTTAGATTGTGAAGTTATGAGTTCACTTTATACAATAATTAAGTACAGCCACATGACTATGGCAGTTTTGAGTATTAGCGGATTTGTGCTCAGATTTATCTGCAAGCAATGGCAGCCTCATTTGTTGGAAAGAAAGCTGGTGCGGGTTCTACCCCACATTATCGATACCCTTTTACTCATTTTTGCGATATGGCTAAGCATAATAATTTCGCAGTATCCATTCACCCATTCCTGGCTGACTGCTAAGGTGATTGGATTGTTGGTTTATATAGTATTGGGAACAATGGCACTAAAACGTTGTTCGACAAAACCCGGCCAAATAGTTAGTTTTATCGCAGCACTGGTGGTGTTTTCCTGGATTGCCTCAGTTGCACTGAGCCACCAGGCTATCGGATTTCTATAGATATCATCAAGCGCAAAATACTCAATGAGTAATACTTAAATCTGTCGGATTAGCTGAACTAACCCGACACTTTGTGATTTAATCGTCGCGATTTGCCTCGACATAACTTTCTGTCGATAGTAGGCCATCAACTTCACTTGGATCTTCTGCTTTCAGGCGAAACAGCCAACCTTCTCCATATGCATCATCATTGATGATTTCAGGCGTAGTTTCCAGTTGCTCGTTGACCTCAACCACTTCGCCACCGATCGGGCAATAAATGTCAGAAGCTGCTTTTACCGATTCAACGACTGCGCATGGATCACCAGCTATGAAAGCGTCACCCGGTTGGGGTAATTCAACATAGACTACATCCCCAAGTTGACCTTGTGCATGATCGGAGATACCAATAGTAGCAACCCCTTCATCATCCATTTTTACCCACTCATGTGACTCGGTATAATACATATCGCCTGGAGCATCTATCATTTCAAACTTCCTCATTGAGTATATATTCTTGTGCTAATTCTAATCCAATTATTCTAAAATTCCATCACAAATACTGCCTTTTCTGGCAAATGGCATTTTCACAATTCTGACAGGCAATTTTCGACCACGAATATCAACCATACAACTATCTACAACATGCTTATCAATGCGCGCCATTGCAATAGCCTTTTGGAGGGTTGGTGAGAAACTCCCTGAGGTTGTTTCACCAATAACTTCACCCGCCTCATTAACCAAACTTTGATGAGGTCGTAAAACACCCCGCCCTTCAAGAACAATGCCTACTAATTTCTTCTGAATGCCCGCCTCTTTCTCTAAGACCAGCGCACTGCTACCGATAAATACACGTTGCTCTGAGAGTGCAACAGTCCAACTCAATCCGGATACATAAGGTGAAGTTGTTTCATCCATATCCTGTCCGTAAAGATTCATTCCGGCTTCAAGGCGTAAGGTATCTCGCGCACCCAAACCACAAGGTGTGACATTCTCTGCGAGCAAATCATTCCACAAATTTATCGCCATAGTCGCTGGCAGCATGATTTCAAAACCATCTTCACCGGTGTAGCCGGTTCGTGCGATAAATAGGTCACCAATCTGGGCCGCTTGAAATATCTTTAAAGCAAGTGCCGCATCTGCATCATCTCCAGTTAGCACATTTGCCATTTTCTGCCGTGCTTCAGGACCCTGTACTGCCAGCATTGCAAGGTCCTTACGCTCAACAACCGACACTTCAAAATCAGCCGCCTGCAGTTCAAGCCAGGCCATATCTTTATCGTGCGTGGCTGCATTCACAACCATACGAAAGTGGGTTTCACTCAGGTAATAAGTAATCAAATCATCGAGAATACCGCCTTCCTGATTCAGCATGCAGCTGTAGAGCGCCTTACCGGGCTCCTGTAATTTAGCAATATCATTGGCCAGAAGATTAGATAGAAATGGCCTCGCGTTGTCACCTTTAATCTCAACAACTGTCATATGGGAAACATCGAACATTCCCGCTGACTGTCTGACAATATGGTGCTCATCGATCTGTGAACCATAGTTAATGGGTAAATCCCAACCGCCAAAATCAACGATCCGCGCGCCAGCCTCTACATGGGCCTGATAAAAAGGAGTTTTACTTGCCATCTTGGTTTGTCTCAAGGTAATTGCAATGCTGTATTCTAATACTTTATTCTCCTTGTGTACTGCTAATAAAACAATAAATGTAAGAAATTATCCTTGCTGCAGGTCTGATTCATATTACTGATGAATCATTGCTAATGAATAAATAACCTTATGAAATCGATTGCTCAAATCTGCACACTATTGGTGATTCTCTCTGCCTGCTCAAGCACTAAACAACCCGACTTGAAAAGGCTTTACCATCAAAGCCAGAGCAACCAGCAACCTCCTGTAATTCTTGTTCCTGGGATACTCGGGAGCAAATTACGTGATAAACAAACCGGGGAAGAAGTTTGGTATGGAAATACCCTGCGCTTACTCTTTTCTGATTACCAACAACTCAGATTAGAATTTAATCCTGATACCTTAGAGCCAAAACCAAATCGCTTAGAATCATTTTCTGTAACCAGCAAAATTGCGGGTCAGGACTTCTATGGTTCTATAATCACAACACTTAAAGATGCCGCAGGCTTTGAAAAAGGAATTCCGGGTCAAATACAGGCGCAAGGACAGAGAAATTATTATCTGTTTGACTACGATTGGCGCCAGGATAATGTGTTATCAGCGCGTAAATTATCTCAATTGATTGACCAGATTCGTCTCGATTATCAGGATCCAGAGTTAAAAGTAGATATCATCGCTCACAGTATGGGCGGTTTAATAAGCCGATATTTTCTACGCTTTGGAGAACTGGATACGCTGAGTGACAATAATTTTCCAGTTAATCTACAGGGCTCTAAAAAAACTCGTAGAATCATTCTCCTGGGAACCCCAAATCTGGGATCCGTTTCATCCTTACAGGCTTTCATTAAAGGCTATAAAATACTTTTTGGTGCTTTGCCCACCGAAGCATTGGCAACCTTTCCGAGCGTCTATCAACTCTTTCCGCATGCTATTACCAACTGGTTAATTACCACTGAAGGCAAAACACTCGAGCGTGATATTTTTGATATAGAAGTCTGGCAACGCTTTCAATGGTCAATTTTCGACCCGGAAGTTCGCGAGAGAATTCGCAGTGAATATAATTCAAGTGCTGAGGCTGAACGCCATTTACAACAATTTGAAGCGTATTTTGAACATCAGCTTGAACGCGCCAGGCGCTTTGTCTGGTCGCTGACTGTTCCCTTGCCCGAACAGCCCTACAAGCTGATTGTGCTTGGTGGTGATTGCGCACTGACACCAGCACGCATCATTGTGGAAGAGGTCAACGGGGTTTCCGAG
>CAXMRK010000226.1:0-4679 GCA_964195815.1 uncultured Acidimicrobiia bacterium
AAACCGCCGCTCAGGTGAACTTCAACCCGGACTTCAGGCGCATCAATTTCTATCTGTGCGCGGCTGTAAACAACGGCTAATGACATACTGCCAGCTTGGCAGGACAAGACAACTTGAGTCAGTGGAGATTAGCGTTGCTTATTGTAGGTCTATTGCTGGTAAGGGTGAGGGTTTATAGCCACAGCTGTGACCAACTACCGACTGGGGTCTATTAGACATTCCGTTTATCAATGGAAAATACTCGCAGCTGGAAGATTCCTGCTGGTTTTAGTCGTCTTTCTCTGAGGCGAGTAATTTTTCTATTGCATCCAGCTTTTCCCGACTGCGCAAGAGTACCGCTTTTTGGACTTCAAATTCCTCCCGGCTAACCAGATCAAGACCTTCCAGCCCCTGGTTCAGAATTTGTCGAAAACGGTTGCGAATATCGTTTGCCATTTGTTGCCCGCCTTCAGGCAGGGCATCACTAAGACGACGGCTGAGTGCATCAATTTTTGCAGGATCAATCATGCTCGGGTACCTTTGCTATTGCTTTATAATGATGCCTAACAGAATAGCATTATCTACAGCAAAATAAATTTCGGGAGCTACAGCATGAAAATGATTACTGCCATCATTAAGCCCTTTAAACTGGACGATGTCCGCGATGCCCTCGCTGAGGCAGGAGTCTTTGGGATGACGGTTACTGAGGTGCGTGGCTTTGGGCGGCAGAAAGGGCATACCGAACTCTATCGCGGAGCAGAATATGTGGTCGATTTTTTGCCCAAGTTGAAGCTGGAAATTGCGGTGGCTGATGAGCGCGAAGAGAGTGTTATTGAAGCTGTAGTCGAAGCTGCGGCCTCTGGCAAAATTGGTGATGGCAAAATATTTGTACATGATTTAAACACAGTAGTGCGTATTCGCACTGGTGAACGAGATGAGCACGCACTATAAAAATGTAACCAAAAGCACAGCTGGTTCGTTTTAACTATAGATCAGGGTGATTTATCGCATGTCTGCATGCCTTCGCGGAACTATAGATGAGTTACCAACACCAATTTCATAGTTACACTTATCGGCTAGTGGGTTGGCCGAGGGAATTTGTTATAAATGCGCTCAACTGAAAATAAATTAGGCATCGGTTTTATCGGTCTTGGTGCTATGGGCTATCACATGGCAGCTCATTTAGTACGCTCGGAAAACCACGTTTATGTATGGAACAGAACGCCTGAGGCCTCCGCCCGTTTCTTTGCTGAGCATGCTGAATATGGCACGCTTACTATCGCTGCCGATTTAAGCTCGTTGGCGGCAGCCTGCGATATTATTTTCACGTGTGTTTCCGCAGATCATGCTTTATCAGTTATTATCAAACAGTTACTACCGGCACTGTTGCCTGATGCAATCATTTGCGATCATTCAACAACAGCACCAGAAACTGCAAGACAAATCGCTGAGAGTTTGCAGTCGTATCAGTGTCATTTTGTTGATGCGCCGGTTTCAGGCGGTGTAGAAGGTGCTCGAAAAGGGTCTTTGGTCACCATGGTTGGTGGCGACGAGACCATTGTTAAGCGAATTTCGCCACTGTTGGCCAGTTATACAACCAAAGTGGCAAGAATGGGAGCAGTTGGTTCCGGACAGGCCACCAAAGCTGTAAATCAGGTTATGGTGGCTGGTATTGCAGAGGCAGTATGTGAAGCCTTAGCATTAGCTGAAAAGATGGAATTGCCAACGGATCAGCTACTGGAACTACTTGGCGGTGGTGCCGCTGCTAACTGGTTTATGGCTCACCGAGGCAAAACTATGCTAGCAAACGAGTTTGATGTGGGTTTCAAATTATCTCTTTTATATAAAGATTTAGGGATCTGTGAAGAGTTGGCACGAAACTTGGATTTAGACTTACATCTAGTCAGACAGGCACGGATCGATTATGGTCGTCTGATGCAAGCGGGCGAGGGAGATTTTGATATCTCAGCTCTGGTTCATATTAAGCAGGGGAAGATTAAGCAGAAGGCGTGAACAGCAATTTCTGATAATTTAAACATATGAAAACT
Source organism: uncultured Acidimicrobiia bacterium (assembly GCA_964195815.1). GTDB lineage: Bacteria > Pseudomonadota > Gammaproteobacteria > Xanthomonadales > SZUA-36 > SZUA-51. The sequence continues at coordinate 2,028 of CAXMRK010000226.1, forward strand.
AGTCAACAAAATACTATACAACCTCAAGCAGAGAAGCGCTCCTTTATCTCTGCAGTACTGAGCGAGCTGAGTGAGCGCCGGGTTTTACGTACATTGGGTGCTTACGCGGTTGCGGCTTTTGTGGTCTTACAGCTGCTGGATGCAACCGGCGATGCTTTGCTGATACCACAATGGCTTCAGACTGCCATAGCCAGTCTTACTATTATTGGCTTCCCGGTTACCTTTTTACTGGTCTGGTTATTTCAAATCACCCCTGACGGGATTAAGTTGCAGCGTGATGGCTTCTTATCCCGTAGACAGGCCAGTGGGCTGTTTGCCTTCATGTTGTTAGTTACTGGAGGTGTTGGTTACGGACTATTTAATTTTTATAGTACAGCCTTCGAAAGCAGTGAAAGCAATCAATCCGCATTACTTAGTCAGCCTGCTGATGTGGCAATTGATGAGGCATCAATTGCGGTCTTACCTTTTACCGATATGAGTCCGAACAAAGATCAGGCGTTTATCGGTGATGGAATTGCCGAAGAGGTTTTGAATCTACTCGCGCAGATAGATGGACTCAAGGTGGCAGCGCGAACCTCATCTTTTGCACTCCGTGATGGCCAACAAAGTATTCAAGACATAGGTCGACTGTTAAATGTCAGCAAGGTATTGGAAGGTAGTGTGCGCCGGGAAGGAGATCGTATCAGGCTGACAGCTCAGTTGATTAATGTCGCCGACGGCTTTCATATATGGTCAAAAACCTATGACAGGGAAATAACTGATTTATTTGATCTACAGGACGAAATAGCTGCATCCATTACTAATGAATTGATTGCTTCAATTGATCAAATTGACAAGCCGATGTTGCGCTTTGGGCGGACCAATTCTTTAGCTGCCTGGGAAGCCTATCAGACCGGACGTACGCATTGGTGGAAACGGGGTGCAGATGACCTGTTAAAAGCGATTGAATATTTTACCGAAGCCATTGACCAAGATCCGAAGTTCGCAGCAGCCTATGCCGGTTTGGCAGATTCCTGGTTGTTGCTAAACAGCTATGGCAATGTTTCTTTGGAAGAGGCTATGGAACAATCTGTTGGGCTGATAAAAACGGCGATAGAAAATAACCCGCAGTCTGCCGAAGCCTTTGCAGCGCTTGGCTTGCTCCGTTGGAAAAGTGGTGAGCTGGATGCTGCAGAATCATCCTTGCGTCGAGCCGTAAAACTGGATCAAAACTATATTCCAGCACAGCTCTGGCTCGCGGGTGTGCTGGGTAATCAATTACGGATTCAAGAGGAACTAGAGGTGCTTGAGCCAGCTCTTGCGCTGGATCCCCTAAATGAACTATTAATGATTAACTATGTTGGCGTAATGGTGCAAACCGGGGAATTTGAAGCAGGTATTAGTAAAGCTCAAAATTTGTTGGAGGCAAAGCCATCATCCATCCTTGTGTTGCGTACACTCTCTCAGATCATGTATCAACACGGACGGATTATCGAGGCCTGGGATTATGCGCAACAGGCGTTGGCGATTTCCCCTGAAGACCCGTTGGTTTTGGTGCAAGCTGCACAGGTTAGTATGCTGGTTGGTAATTTAGAGGAATCTCGAAGTCTGGTACAGACCCTGAATTCGGTTGCTCCGGATAATGAAGAGGCATTGGGTGTGGTGATGTCGCAAATGTTGATTGACGAGCGATTTGAAGACTTACAAAGCAGGTTGGGTGAGCTGGATCGGGACACCCTGGAAAAATTGCCAGTGCCTGAGATGAAAAAAACTATCTGGCGTGGCTGGATGGGTCTGTATCTGGATCAGAATCGCGAGGCACTGGATAACTTTGATCGTTTAAGCGAGCGTTTGGAGGAAATGAACAATGACGCCTTAGCAGCTGAAATATTTGCTCTACGGGCTGTAGCTGAACGGCGCTTAGGATTAACAGAAGAGATGTATTCCAGTCTGTCTCAGGCCCGGGCTGCAGTACGAAGAATGCAAGTTGTTGGTATTCAGGGGCAAACAATTCATTACTTGTTGAGCTGCATTGAGGCATTATCGGGTAACTCTGGCCAGGCAATTGTACAATTTCGCGAAGCAGTGAATAAAGGATTTAGTGACACAGTGCAGGTTCGTTTTGATAGCCGCCTTGATGCACTCCGTGAGATACCGGAATTTGTCAATATATTGCAAACCATAGACCAACGCCTGCTGGAGGCAAAAATCGAAATCAACTCCAAGGCACTCACCGCACTTTAATAAATCGTTTGTAATAAATCCCGGAGAATCTATTTCTTTATTACATGCGTATCACAATTCATGAACAAATTCGAAATAACGCAGTTGCCTTAATCAGCCTGGTTATTGCTATCAGTAGCCTGACCTATACGGGTTGGCGCAATGAGACTTCAGAAGAACAGCGTAATATTCGATTCGCCTCGTTTCAGGTATTAACAGAACTGGGTGAACTGCAGGAGCTGGTTCTGTTTAACGCCTATTTTGCTGGTCCAGCTGAAAGCTCTGATAGGTCAACTAATGGCAGGCGACGGGTAGAGGGTTATGGCCATCTACTGCTGGTAAGAGACTTAATGAACCTTATGCCTGCGCCCGCACCAAAGGCTGGTGTACTTCTTTATCAGCAATGGGATCAACGTGTAGACCAATTGTTGCTGGCTAAACCAGGACAGC
>CAXMRK010000227.1:0-7049 GCA_964195815.1 uncultured Acidimicrobiia bacterium
CGTGACTGGAGTTCAGACGTGTGCTCTTCCGATCTAGATTTTCAGGGTTTTTCCGGCGCGAATTTTCCCAGGATTGCTGATCCCGTTCCAACGCTGAATTTCAGCGACGCTGACACGATAACGAAGAGCGATGGTTGACAGAGACTCACCATTGCGAATTCTGTGGTTGGTTCGAGTTGGGGCTACCAGGCGGTTTTGCATTTTCTGCAATTCAACGGCAGCGGCAGCGTATAAAGGATCAATGCGATCAGTGCCTTCGCGTGGCAGCTGCAGACGTTGATTAATGTGAATAATGTCAGATGTTAAATTATTTGTAGTCTTGAGAACGGCAACAGGAACGCCATGTTTGTTCGCTAATTTACCCAATGTGTCACCAGATTCTACTGAAATATAATCCCAGCGCATTAAGGCATCAGGTGCAAGATCAGCCAGACGAACTGTCATGTTTTCAGCATTTTCGCGTGGCAATACAATTCGGTTGGGCCCATCAGGAGCAGTTGCCCAGCGACTGTAACCTGGATTTAATGCATACATTTCACTGATTGGCATACCGGCTAATTGAGCGGCTAAAACCAGATCAGTCTGGGTGCCGGTATCAATGACTACCACTCTTGGGCTGTTAGAAATTGGCGGTAATGTATAGCCGTATTTTTCCGGGTTTTCAAATAAACAACGCAGCCCCAGCATCTTGGGTACATAACCCCGGGTTTCCCTGGGTAGACTTAAATGCCAGAAATCAGCTGGTTTGTTCTTAGCTTTTTGCCGCTTAACTTGACGGCCTACACGACCTTCACCTGAATTATAGCTGGCTAATGCAAGTAACCAGTCTTCATCAAATCGATCACCCAGGTCACGTAAATAATCAAGTGCAGCCTGAGTCGCAGCATACATGTCGCGGCGACCGTCATACCACCAGTTTTGTTGTAATCCATAATTTTTGCCAGTGGAGGCAATAAACTGCCATGCCCCGGCAGCATTCATATGTGAATAGGCAAATGGATCGAATGCACTCTCAACTATCGGCAAATAGGCAAATTCGCCCGGTAAGTTTCGTTTTTCAATTTCTTCGGCAATATAAAACAACCATGGCTCGGCTCTTTTTAGTACTCGATCCATATAGTCGGGATGATCTGCGTACCATTGTGCCCATCTTTTTGAGGTTTTATCGATTTCACAACTAGGTAGCATGTAGCTTTTTTCTAAGCGTTCCCAAATGTCAGCATAGATGGGTTTAGGTGGTAGCGGGGGGGAGTCAATGTCAATTTCAGCAACGGTTTCCTGTACTACAACCGTTTCTGCAGGTGTGGTTTCAGGGGCCTGTGTTAAAGGATCGTTTTTAGTCTGCACGGCACAGGCAGATAAAAATAAAAGTACAGCAATCAGCAACGGGGCAAGCAGAGATTTCGGATGCACAGGGTTCGCCTAATTATTACGTTGCCCCTATTATCCATTTGAATAAGCATAGGTCAAGCCCGGCATGACAGTGTCTTTTGTGACTCCAACAAGAAATAAAACCTCTGTCATCCCGATAAAAACAGAATGTCATATTCTAAAAAACAGAATGTCATCCCGGCCCACGAGCCGGGATCTCATTGGGCACCACGCAATTCATCAGCAGATACCGGGTCAAGCCCGGCATGACAGTGCCTTTTTGTTACTCCAACAAGAAATAAAACCTCTGTCATCCCGATATAAATAGAACGTCATCTTTTAAAAAATACAGAATGTCATCCCGGTCCATGAGCCGGGATCCCATTGGGCACCGCGTAATTCTTTAGAAGATACCGGCACAAGCCCCACCCGAAGGAGTGTTTCTAAAAATTATCCTTCCAGCGTCTTATTGCGGCGAATACATCAGTTGGATTTTGCACCGATGGTTCTATGTTTTTTGCTGCAGCTATCACTTGTGGCTGCCTGCAGCGTAGAAATGGATTAGTCTGTTTTTCCGTGCCTAGAGCTACCGGCAGTGTTGCTTGATTCAGTTTGCGCAATCCGGCTACTTGCTGACAGCGTTGCTGTAATGGCTTATTTTCTGGTTCAATAGCAAGTGCGAAGCGGCCATTAGCAGCGGTGTATTCATGGGTACAATATACTGCGGTTGAGTTAGGCAGCGCAGCTAATTTATCCAGAGAGCCCAACATTTGCTGAGCTGTACCCTCGAACATTCTACCGCAGCCCATTGAAAATAAAGCATCACCACAAAATAAACTATTTGCTTCTGGAGAATAAAAAGCAATATGACTGCGGGTATGACCTGGAACCTCGATAACATTGAATACTAGCCCATCAATATCTATTTCATCGGCTTCACTCACGGGCAGCCAACTTTTTGGTAGTCGCGTGTCCTCAGGCCCGAATACTTGAGCTCCGGTTTGACTGAGTAATTGTTCAACCCCGCCAATATGATCCATATGGTGATGAGTAATCAGGATAGTGCTAAGTTGCACATTATTAGCTTGCAGCCAACTGATTACAGGTGTTGCATCACCTGGATCTACCACAGTACATCTGTCGGCGCTGTTTTGAATGACCCAGATATAGTTATCGCTAAAAGCTGAAATTGGGGTAATCTTGGCTTGTTTAAAAATTCGGGTCATAGTTGTCGTCATGATGCATATAATTGATGAATAAGTACTGGCATAATAACGCAGGTTAATTATGACTGTAACTCCACTTACACATGAAGACTGGTTTGCCGGCAGACGCGGTAAGTCTTTATTGCAGACAGAACAAAAAATTCTTACCGAGTTTTTGTCAACATATACAGGCAATAGAGCATTATTTTTAGGCTCAAAGGCAGTATTAACCGATTTGGCGATACACTCTTGCAGAGGAGATGTCTGGCAGGGGTACTCACGTATAAGCAGACAAGGTTCAGAGGAGTATTCTGGTGACCTGGTGTTTAATTCGCGCGATTGGCCATTTCAGGATGAAAGTCTGGATTTGGTAGTTTTATCTCACGGGCTTACTCAGATGAGCGCACTACAGTCATTAGCAGAAGCCTGGCGGGTTCTGGCGCCAGAAGGACAGCTTGTTATCAGCGTCATGCAGACCAGTAAATGTCCTTTAAGCATTTCTACTGAGAGCCTTGTGCAAGCAATGACAATGGTGCCTGTGTCAGCGCTGAGTGATCGCTATTACTGTGGAAGACTGGGATTAGACTGGGCTGCAAAAGCCCCACAAGTGATTAATAAATTTTGTCCATTACGAATTATTCAATGGCAGAAACATAAACCGGGGATGATCGGACGAGTTAAGTTCAGTTTACCCAGGTCGGGCTCAGCCTGGGAATATACATAAGTCAATTAATCCATAGGAAATAAAAATCAAGAATGAACGTAGATAACAGAGTAAAAGTAGAGCTCCACACGGACGGCGCCTGCAGCGGTAATCCGGGTCCGGGTGGATGGGGTGCGCTGCTGCGTTACGGAAAAAAAGAAAAAGAACTGAGCGGCGGTGATAAAGATACCACCAACAACCAGATGGAGTTAATGGCAGTTATTCAAGGGCTAGAATACCTAAAGCGGGGGGTTCATCTGGATCTTTATACTGATTCAACCTATGTAATGAAGGGCGCTACCGAATGGATGCCTGGGTGGAAACGTAAGGGCTGGAAAAACAGTGCCGGTAAAGCTGTAAAAAATCGCGAACTCTGGGAAAGACTGGGGTCTGCGATGCAAAGACACGATATCGATTGGCATTGGGTCAAGGGCCATAGTGGTGATCCTGATAATGAAAGGGCAGATGAACTCGCTCGTTCAGCTATCCCACACTGTAAATCATAGAGACTGACACAAATTATGCGACAGATAGTACTTGATACAGAGACCACCGGCCTTGAGGTTACTCAGGGACATCGAATTATTGAAATTGGTGCACTTGAATTGCTTGAGCGCCAGCCAACTGGACGTCAATTTCATTGCTACCTGAACCCCGAACGTGAAGTGGAAGCCGGAGCTTTGGAAGTGCATGGTATTTCCGATGAATTCCTTAAAGATAAGCCGCTGTTTGGCGATATTGTTTCTGAGTTTCTGGAGTTTATCGATGCTGCAGAATTAATTATTCATAATGCGTCTTTCGACCTTGGGTTTCTGGATTATGAATTATCTTTGCTTGATCAAGGGCATGGCCAGATCAAACAAAGCTGTGCAGTGTTAGATACTCTGGTGATGGCGCGTGAGATGCGTCCAGGGCAACGGAATTCTCTGGATGCTCTGTGTAAAGCCTACGACATCGATAATAGCAGTCGTAGTTTGCACGGCGCGTGGCTGGATGCGCAGATACTGACTGATGTTTATCTGGCAATGACAGGGGGCCAAACTGACCTCGGACTGAGTATTGCTGGCCAGGACAGTGAACACAACCCACTGCAGATTATTCCAGCTGCGGAGCGCGGTGAAGTTACTGTCATTCGTGCCAATGAGGCTGAGTTGGCGCTGCATAAACAGCGACTGGAAGATATCGAAAAGGCCAGTGATGGTCGTTGTGTGTGGCGGCACAAACTCTAGTCTGAAACGATTTGTAGGGTGCTGTTAGCCGCAGGCGTAACGCACCGTCTCGAATCATTTGTAGGGTGCTGTTAGCCCGGCGCTGCCGGGCGTAACGCACCGGGCATTGGATATAAATCCAATTTACAGGTTAACGGTAATCGTCGGTGCGTTCGCAAGCTTAACGCACCCTACGTATCTATTCTGTCATTTTCTGCTTGATTTAAAGCCGGGTGGTTACGGTCTTGCATCCAGCGCAACGTCTCCATGTATTGACGTACATTCTTTACATAATCAACTGCTTCATAGCCGCGAGAATAACCAAAGCGTGTTTTTGAATACCATTTTTCCTGGCTGAGCAGGGGTAGGGTATCTTCAACATCAGTCCAGTTATCCGGATTGCCCCCCTGTGACTGGGTTAATCTGCGGGCATCCTCCAGATGACCAAAGCCCAGATTATAGGCGGCCAATGCCATCCATAAGCGATCGGGCATGGCGATCCGCTCAGGGACCTTTTTCAGCAGCATATTGATATAGCGTGCGCCACCTTCAATACTTTGGGTTGGGTCTTCTCGATCACTGACATTTAGCTCGATAGCCGTTTGTTGGGTCAGCATCATAATGCCACGAACACCGGTGCCTGAGACTGCGTCTGGATCCCAGCGTGATTCTTGATAACCCATTGCAGCCAATAATTCCCATTCCATATTATGGGTTTGCGCTACCTCGATAAAAATTGGCAGTACTAAGGGTAAGCGTTTTTTTAATTGGGCCATAAATGTGTACATGCCCACGTGGCTCAAGTTATCAGATTGCTGATAATACTTCTGCTTAAGCTGCGCCAGTTCTTCGGCATTACCGATGCTGGAAAAATAGGTTTGTGCAGATGCTGACAGGCTGTTGTCGTAATCGGCTAGCACCCAGGCCAATGGCCGGGTTTCACCAATGGAAAAACCTTTGCGCACTAGTGGAAAGTAGCGCTGGTTGATATCAAACACCAACGAGTCCACGATGGCATAATCGATCAAACCTTCGGCGATAGCTGTAAACAGGTTTTCGGCACTACTGTCAGCATCAGCTTGCCAACGCAGCTGAGGTTCATGCTGCTGGGCCTGTTCCAGCTCTGTTTCATGACTGGAGCCAGCGATAACTCTTACCCGATTACCAATCAAATCTGTGAGTTTGCGTGGGCGTTTATAACCGCGCCGATAAACTACTACTGATTCTACAGATTCATAATCCGGCCCGAAACTCAGTAATTTTTCGCGTTCGGGTGTACGACTAACATTTGCTGCAATCAAATCACCTTCGCCAGCATTTAGCATTGGGATGAGATCCTGGAACTGTTCAGCGGGTCGAATTTCAACTTTGACGCCCAGTGAATCGGCGAAACCCTTGACCAGATCGTATTCAAAGCCAGTGTCTCCATCCCTGCCTAAATACCAGGAAGTGGCTCCATTGCGGGTGAGCATAGTGAGGTAACCACGGGCCTTGATTTGCTCAACATGGCTCAGCTCATCATTTCCTGAAGTGATAAATATCAGAGAAAGTAATAATGCAATGAGCACCCCGATGGGTTTGCATAATAGCTGAATGATGATTTTGAAAAGTGTATTCAAAAAAAAGCCTCAACAAGAATTGAGGCTATTTTAACGGATTATTGGGAATCGCGTTTTGCAACTATCTATCCCAGCACTTTTCCTTCGCAGCAGTGCTTACATCAGGGCCTGCCTGGGTCAAAGTAAAGGTGCCACAGGAATCGCCTGTTTGTTTGCCTGTAGGGGCCGCAGAAGCGGTAAACGCAGTGGCTGTGTTCCCGGCCACTCTAAGATTATAGTGTCCATCAGGTGATGTGGCGGCCACACTAATTTCCGCAAGTGTGCCATAGGTTGTATTACTTGCTCTCCATTTGCCCTGAGCAAGGTGTACTTCTAATAGGGCATTTTTTGCATCAGCTCTACGTGCACGGTTAACATATTCTGAGTAATTTGGCAGTGCGATAGCGACTAAGATAGCAACCACCACCACTACAATCATTAACTCAATTAGAGTAAAGCCTTTAGAGTTTTTCATCACACGAACATCCCATGTCGTATACTTTCAACCCAGTCTGTGGATAAACTCACATTACTCCAGATTTTGCAGAGCGTGTGACCACTTACCAATGAGTGGCATTTATTCGCAGATAGACGGTGAAATAGAATTAAGTAACTATTCTATAATATAAATATAGAGGAAGTGGAAGAATAATGCATAATTCAAGAATACATGGTTTTACAATGATGGAGCTTTTGTTAACTATGGCGGTTGTTGTCGTGCTCTTATCTCTAGCGGCTCCTTCGTTTACAGATGCTATAGATCGTCGGCATTTGGAAGGTGCAGCCAGTAGTATACATTTAGGCTTACAACGTGCGAAATCAGAAGCCATTAAACAGAATGTTGATGTCACATTCGATATCGATACAGCCACATGGTGTTACGGCATAGTTGATAATGCCGCTGCATGCGATTGTGCCGCTGCAGACTGTACTATTAATGGCCAACTAGTTGTGGTTGCTGGTG
>CAXMRK010000228.1:0-2395 GCA_964195815.1 uncultured Acidimicrobiia bacterium
CAACACCAAAAAACCGGCTGATAAACCACCACCGGAACTGGATGAGCGAGTCTTTTTGCTACCGCCTCCAAAAAGGCGGTTAATCTGATCAGAAAAGGATTTGAAAACATCGCCTAGATCTGGTGGGCCATCCTGATTTGATTTCCATGGATCTTTCTTGTCTTTGCCAGGTTCTTGCCAGGGCATTTATGTATCTCCTGTAATTTCATTTATCGCTATACAAGGCAGCTGTCTGACCTATATCGCTTTTGACCGTTTGAATGACACGATTAGTGTAATTCTACCATTACCAGATAGTAAAATCGTAATTGTGTATTAATTATTGACCTCATCTGAAACCAATTCCCATGACTCGGGAATTGTTTCATGACGATCGAGTAATTGGCTCCGTACCAACTGCCCTTCAGGGCCGCCAATACTTGCTAATTGATTCACTTCATTGGTGGCCATATTGACCCGAATTTTCCACCCACCTGACTCTGTCAGTTGCTCCTCTTCGACAGCTTCCATCTGGAATAAGCGTGCTCTGAGGCGAGCAGCCTGAGGTGGGATGTCAATCCAACCCTGGATCCGATCAACGGAGAAACGATGATCAAGTACAGCTTTCAAAGCATCAAGGCCATTACCATCCAATGCCGAGAGACGTACGCCACGTGGATCTACTTCACTACCAAGCAACCCTGAAGGATAATCTGTCAGGTCATTTTTATTATATATACGCAACACCGGCACTTTGGCAGCGCCGATAGACTCAAGCACTTCAACGACTTCTTCCTCACGCCTGGTATGTTCAGGATCCGAAGCATCGATCACATGCAAGAGCAAATCTGCATCACGCGTTTCCTGTAGTGTAGATCTAAAAGCAGATACCAAATCATGCGGTAAATCGCTTACAAAACCAACGGTATCTGCCAGCAGTAACGGCCCACAGCCCAGACCATCCAAACGCCGAATAGTCGGATCCAGGGTTGCAAATAACTGGTCCTTAGCTAAAACATCACTCTGGGTAAGGGTGTTAAATAAAGTTGATTTTCCTGCATTGGTATAACCAACAAGCGCAACCATTGGGTATCTGCTGCGTAAACGCGATTGGCGAGAGGTATCTCTCTGCCGCTCAACTTTATCCAGGCGTGCCTTTAACTGCCGTAATCGCGTGCCTAATAATTGACGATCGGTTTCCAGCTGAGTCTCACCTGGCCCGCGTAAGCCGATACCGCCCTTTTGACGTTCCAAATGGGTCCAGCCACGAACCAATCGAGTTGAAAGATGCCGTAGCTGTGCTAGCTCAACCTGTAATTTGCCTTCGAAGGTTCGTGCTCGTTGGGCAAATATATCCAGAATCAGAGTAGTCCGATCCAACACTCTGCACTTCACCATTTCTTCCAGATTACGTTCCTGGGAAGCACTCAGCGCTTGTGACACCAATACTAAATCGGCACCGGTCGCATCAATTTCCTGAATCAGTTCATCTACTTTGCCTTTGCCTACCATATAGGCAGCATCGGCACGCTTACGTGGTGCCTGAAGTACAGAAAGTACTTCAACACCAGCTGATCGTGCTAATTCAGTAAATTCGCTTAATGTGGATTCGCTAAGACGGGAATCAAACACCGGATGAAGAATAACTGCACGGTCACCGCGCTCCTCTCTATCCATGATTTAGTTAATCACTCGTTTTGTTCTTCCTGCTCATCGGAATGACCTTCTTCAAGTTCATCATGTTCATAAATGCGCACATTTCGTGCTGGAACAATAGTAGAAATGGCATGCTTGTAGATCATCTGGGTGATTGAATTTTTTAATAACACAGAAAATTGATCAAATGATTCGATCTGGCCCTGTAATTTAATTCCGTTAACCAGGAATATTGAAACCGGTACCCTTTCACGACGCAGGGCATTTAAATAAGGTTCTTGTAAACTCTGACCTTTTGACATAATTGTTTCCTTTTTTCTATTCTGATTATTATCAGTTTTTATAATTCTGCCGATAGCCTAATGAATGACTTTGGGTCGCTAAACGGTGTTTTCAAGGAACACCTCTACTTCCTTGATAATACGAGAAGAATTACCTTCTCCCGGCCAATCATACCATAGGCACAATGGTATCTGGCGTAGCCACGTCAACTGTCTTTTTGCCAGTTGTCGAGTTGCAGCTACCACCGCCTCTCGAAAGTTCTGGAAAACATCAGTATTTAATCTATCTGTTATCTTCATGTCATCAAATGACGCATGAGATTCAAGAAAACTCCAGGCTTGACGATAACCCACAGAGCGCATGGCCGTGCTGTCTTTATGTAGACCTGATCTCGACATAAGAACTTTCATTTCATCTAAAAACCCTGCTTCTAACATGCTTTCAAAGCGGGCATCAATTCGCTTATGTAAAACAGATC
>CAXMRK010000229.1:0-3492 GCA_964195815.1 uncultured Acidimicrobiia bacterium
TACACGCTTTCGGAAACCATTGAAGAGCCTGATGCCATTTTACTTCGCAGCCACAAACTCCATCAGCAGAAACTGCCTGAATCAGTGCTAGCTGTAGCAAGGGCCGGAGCAGGCACAAACAATATCCCAGTAGAGGAATATACAAACAATGGCATAGTAGTATTTAACACCCCTGGCGCTAATGCCAATGCAGTTAAAGAACTGGTAATTTCCTCCCTTCTTTTGAGCTCAAGGGGAATTATTCAAGGTAGAGATTTTGTCTCTACGCTCGGACATATTAGTGATTCAAATGAAATGTCCAAACTACTGGAAACTGAAAAAAAACGTTTTGCAGGAAAAGAATTGTATGGCAAAACTCTGGGAATAGTGGGTTTGGGTGCTATTGGCTCTATGGTTGCGGATATAGCCATAGCATTGGGGATGGACGTGTTGGGTTTTGATCCTGCCCTCTCAATTGACGCTGCATGGAAGTTATCCAGCAAGGTTCGACGAATGGATAATCTGGAAGCTTTACTAGGTGAAGTTGACTATCTATCTTTGCACGTACCTGCAGTACCAGCCACTCAGAATATGATTAATGCAGAAACCCTGAAATTAATGCGCCCTGATGCCGCTATCATGAATTTTGCGCGCGGGGCGATTGTTGACGCTCAAGCAGTTGTTAATGCGCTGAATTCGAACCAGCTAAGACAGTACATTTGTGATTTTCCCGAGCCCTGTTTGATTGGCCACAATCAGGTAATTGCTGTTCCGCATATTGGTGCAAGCACTGCTGAGGCTGAAGAAAACTGTGCTTTAATGGCAGTCAATCAATTACGTGATTTTCTTGAAAATGGGAATATTAATAACTCAGTGAATTTCCCCCATATTTCAATGCGCCGAGTAGATTCAGCCTGTCGCATCACTTTCACCAATCAGAATGTACCGGGTGTTCTGGGGCATTTACTAACTGTGTTAGCAGATGAAAATGTCAATATTATCGATATGGTAAACAAGAGCCGCGGTGATGTTGCCTATAATATCCTGGATTTAGCTGAACATCCTGCTGAAAAAGTCATTCAAAAGATTAAACAGGTTGAGCACGTGGTTCACCTGAGATTGATTTAAGGGAGATATCCAGCACCGGGGCATATAGCACTGTCTCGAAGCCCATTAGTCAAGATTCATTTTCTGGGCAATAAATAAGCCTTTTAGCACCAGGTCCGGAATAATGTCGTCAAAAATTTCTGCGTTAGAAAATAAGGTGGTAAAACCACCTGTGCCAATAACCCTAACTGGATTACCAGACAACTCCTGTTGCTGAATTTGCGTGATTATTTCACGCATGGCGCCTAGATGTCCATTGTATAAACCCGACTGAATACTCTCTGCAGTTGCCTTACCCAGACAGTGCTCAGATTTGACTATTTCCACGCTACCCAGTCTGGAAGCACCACTGCTGAGAGCAGTCATTGATAACTTCAGTCCCGGCAGAATCACTCCACCCTGATAACTTTTATCACGGGTGACCAGGCAAAATGTAGTGGCGGTTCCAAGGTCGATGATAATCACATCTTCATCAGGATAAAGCGTCGTCACTGCGATCGCATTGGCAATACGGTCAGCACCAACTTCAAGAGGATTCCGATAGCGAATTTTCAATCCTGTTTTGACCCCAGCCTGAAGAATAAACGGGGAAATCCCAAAATATTTCTGGCTTGCTGCACTGATTGGATATTGAACTTCAGGAACAACATTACAAACTGCGATATGCCGAATCCCTTCAGGATCAATCTCATTTTCTCTTAATACGCCACGCAAAAACAAACCAAACTCATCTGATGAGGCACCGGATTTTGAACTTTTACGAAACTGGAGCAATAACTTATCCTGCTCAAATACACCACCATAGATATGGCTATTTCCAATATCCAGACATAAAATCATGCTTTATCCTCCATCCATTGCTGCAAATAAACAGTTAACTCATGAGCTCCGTTCATATCAGCGACACCCATATCTGAATAAAAATGAAAAAGGTGATGATCTGCGGTAATCTCAGACATATCGTTATGCACTACCGCATCAATCGAATCTTGTGATTGTAATTTTGTTACTGCCTGCAGTTGCTTGCTGTGTAGATTACTGTCAGTTAATTTGAAGCCAACAACCTTTATTTTCGGATTTTTGGACCAATCGCGTAATTGGCTTAAGAGTTTCGGATTTGGTTTAAGTCTAATCACAAGACCACTATCACTACTCAGCTTCCCGCCTTCCTCAGTGAGCGCACAATGATTTCCATCCTCCAGGCTTTCAACTGAAAAATCACTCACTGCTGCTGGATGTATTACTGCAAAATAGGAATGTGAACTCAGTTGAAATTTTAGTTGTTGGGCTAAATCTGCAAAACTAACGAAACTAATTACGCTTGCCAATTTTGGTTTTATTGCGGATTCCGCACACAGAGCTGTAACCGTATAACCTGCCTGCGACAAATAATCTGCAATAATACTCGCTGTCCTGCCACTACTACCATTACCGAGATAGCGAACACTATCAATTGCTTCCCGGGTACCACCAACGGTGATCAGCACATTTCCTTTAACCGCCAGTGCATTTTTATTTTTTAGCATTGAGGTTTGCGCAACATTTTTCAGCAGATCAGTAACCTCCATTAAACGTCCAGGCCCTGATTCCCCACAGGCCAGCTCTCCTGACACTGTTTCCAGAACTTGATAACCCCAGCTCTGAAGTGTCTTCAAGTTTAACTGGGTAGCAGGATGCTCAAGCATTCTTGAGTTCATGGACGGGGCTACAACAATTGGTTTTCCAAGACCATATGCCGCCAACAAAGTGGTGGACAACATATCATCAGCAATTCCAGCTGCTAATTTATTGATTGTATTGGCACTAGCTGGAGCAATTACGATAGTATCGGCCCAATGGCCCAGATCGATATGTTCCATTAACTCGTTTTCTGCAAACGTATCTGTATATACAGACTCTGCTCCCAACTCTAATGCTGTAGCCACACTAATAAAATGTTGTGCAGATGCGGTTAAAATAACCCTTACAACATCCCCATTTTCTTGCCATGCGGGTATTAGACCGCTCGCTTTTTCACATGCAATAGAGCCACTCATAAGCAGAAGAATATTACTCATTAGTTAATCCTTCGCTGCTAGTGTTTAGAGGAATATTATCTATTAATCGGGTGGATCCCAAATCAGCTGCTGCCAGCCGTCTGGTCTGTGTTTCAAACAATGCATCAGTGACATAATCGACCCTAAAACCAGCCTCCTTTAGTTGTTGCTGAGCCATATTTGCACTGGCTGCAGATTTAAGAATCCTCTGGAGCTGCGGAGCCAATTTACGCTCACTACTTGATAGACGCTGATTACGTGAACTCATAGCCAAGCCATCAGGCTCTCGCAGAGTCGAAACTGATATGACCCGTATGGGCATAAAAAAAGCTGCCACCATTCCACGGATTAATTCCAGCTGTTGCCAGTC
>CAXMRK010000230.1:0-5769 GCA_964195815.1 uncultured Acidimicrobiia bacterium
TTCTGCATTTCATTGTTCCAGGCTACATGGTCAAAAATGAAGAATTCCGGCTCTGGACCAAAAAATGCATCATCCGCCAGACCCGTTGATTGCAGATAGGCTTCCGCACGTTTCGCCAAAGAGCGAGGGCAACGGTCATAGCCTTCCATAGTGTTGGGTTCCAGAACATCACAACGAATAATCATGGTTACATGCTCTGTAAACGGATCAATAACGGCTGTTGAAATATCCGGCATTAAGATCATGTCGGATTCATCAATGCCTTTCCAACCGGCAATCGAAGAGCCATCGAACATTTTCCCTTCTTCAAACAAGTCTTCGTCAACCACACTTATGGGCAAACTCACATGCTGTTCCTTACCCAGAGTGTCACAGAACCGAAGATCTACAAACTTGATGTTTTCTTCTTCAATTTTTTTAAGAATTTTTTTAACGCCCATGATGCCTGTAACTCCTATTTCAACAGATTTTTTGATAACTAAGCCCCGCAGGGCACAAAATTGGTCACTCTGTAGTTATGCAGTTTTTATGCCAAATATTAAAAACACACATTTAATTAAATGTTTTATTAAACAGCTATTTTAGTTGATTTTAAGCACATTTGTAGAATTATGCTGATATTTTAACTACACCCACTAGCTCATGATTTTAGTAAAAAATCACGCCAAACACCTTATGCACTATTATAGGGCATGATCTTTTAGATTGCGCTCTATTTTAGGGCGTCCAAGCTATGTATATCAATAAATAATCAAGCAACGGATCAAAACCCGGGTCTCAAGCTGAAGAGTGATCTAAATTAGAGTAAGCAGAATAACGCCTAGAATTAGCCGGTAGATTACAAATGGGGTCATTCCAATTTTGTCTAACAAACGTAGAAAAGCCCAGATACAAACAAAACCAGCGACTGCAGACACACTGGCTGCAAGGATAAAATCGGTTACTGAGGTGCTCGTTTCAGCCTGCCAGATTTGTAATGCACCATAACTACCAGCCGCAGCAATGATGGGTATGGAGAGTAAAAATGAAAAGCGTGCCGCCGCCTGTCTGGACAGGCCCAGGAACCGACCTGCAGTGATGGTAATACCGGCGCGCGAGGTGCCTGGAATTAATGCCAGCGCCTGAGCAAAACCAACAAGCAGCGCCTTCAGAGGATTGATATCCTTTAATTGATCACGAGCCCCACCCCAGCGGTCTGCGACCCATAACAGCAAGCCAAAACCGATAGTTGCCCAGGCGATAACCTCCATTCTGCGCAGGTTAGCTTCGACCATATCAGCGCTCATCCAGCCAATGGCAAGCGCTGGTACAGTACCGATAAGTATCATCAAACCCATACGTCGTTCAGCGACACTGGCTGCATCAGGCTTTATCCAGGCTAGCAACAATGCTTGCAGATCTTTACGGAAGTAAAAAACTACTGCAATCAAAGTACCCAGATGTGTAGCCACATCAAGCGCCAGCCCCTCATCGCCCCAACCAGAAAGTTGTGACACCAAAATTAAGTGGGCGGAACTCGAAATTGGCAAAAACTCGGTAAAACCCTGCACCAGAGCCAATATGATGATTTGCAAAGTATCCAAACTGGTTGCTTCTAACTAACCGCAGGATTGAGAGTATAAGTACCACTAATGGATGCAGAGCCTAGTACATGCCCTTCAATAGCAGCCGTCACATCGCGGCCATCAAATACCATTGGCAAATCCAACATTTGAATATCCAGCGCGTACAAGGTGAAATGATAATGATGTAAGCGCTCGTCGTTCCACGGCGGGCAAGGTCCGTCGTAACCAAAGTAGTTTCCAGCCATTTCTGAACCAGCCATAAAGCTGGTGTAGTCATTCAAACCCTGGCGAGTGCCTGGCGGTCCGGGTGGGGACTGTTTACCACAAGCAATAACAGTGTCTGCACAACTACCACTGGCGATTTCAGAGAGTACTGGTGCAATATCCACCATAACCCAATGATAAAAATCAACACGCGGCAAATCTACAGGGATACTCTTGGCCTCAATATTGACGTCATCGCCGACCGATGGCACGTCTGGGTCGACACAGAGTAACACCAGAGATTCTGTCCCTGCTGGCAACTCAGACCAACTTAAATGTGGATTATTATTCTCTGAAAATGTCATATGGGTATCGGCATCGATACGCCCGAAAGCTAAACGCGGATCAATCAAGCCGCCATCTGTAAGATCATTTGAAAACAATTTCATTTTTTAAACCTTTTAATTGGTATTGGTTGGCATTTCTGGTTTCCCAATAATGCTACTCCCATTTTCGAGATGATGCGCCTGTTTTATTCCCCGAAAGCTACAAAATTTCATTCCAGATGGGTCTTACTTCAGGCTGCTATTATATGAGATTCTATATATCACATTGGCCTTATCATCACTCACCAGTAAACTACCGTCCGGCATTTGTAGCAGATCGTTGGGCCGACCCCAGGCGCTCTCTCCCTGTAACCATCCAGAAGCAAAAACCTGATGATTACTCGTTTCACCATTTTTTCCAATATCGACTGTAACAATACGATAGCCCACCTTTTTGCTTCGATTCCAGGAGCCGTGCTCGGCAATAAACAAACGCTGAGAATAGGCTGCCGGGAATTGTTTGCCGGTGTAAAACTTCAGGCCCAAACCGGTCACATGCGCACCCAGCTTTCGTGTTGGTGGTTGATAATCGTCACACGACTTTCCTTTGCCAAACCCCAGGTCAAGTAGGTCTCCCTGATGACAGTATGGATAGCCAAAATGCAGCCCAGAACGAGGCGCATGGTTTAATTCATCTGAGGGAATGTCATCACCCAAAAAATCAATGCCGGTGTCTGTGAACCACAGTTCACCCGTCAGTGGGTGCCACGCCATGCCCACCGAGTTACGCACCCCATGAGCATAAACCTGGATTTCACCAGTCTCTATATTCAAACGCCGAATCTGGGCAAAACCCTGTTCATTACATATATTGCAAGGCGCACCAACCGGAATATAAAGCCAGCCATCGGCACCAAAGCCAAGGTATTTCCAGCCATGGTGTGCTTTATCTGGAAAAGCATCACTGAACACTTCTTGCTCGGGTTGATCGAGTTTGTTTTCAATATTCGGAAAACGCAAAACGCGGTCTACCGCGCCAACATAGAGACTGCCGTCCCTAAAAGCTAAACCGGAGGGCATGTTCAAGCCAGAAGCAAGTATGCGTTGTCGATCCGGTTTACCGTTTGCATTAGAGTCTGACAAAGCATAAACATTGCCCGCCTTGCGTGAACCAACAAATAAGGTACCTAAATCGCCCAAAGCCATTTGGCGCGCATTGATAACCCCTTCGGCAAAGATTTCAATCTCAAAGCCGGGGGGTAACTCAATCTGGTCTAAGGGGAGCTTTTCTGCGGTTGCAGCAGCAATCAATAACCCCGGCAGGGTCAAAGCCATGGCCAAAGAAACCATACCTTTCTTGATGCTAGCCATACAAATTACCTCGCCACTAAATGTCACTGTGTACAATCAGGCTACAATACTTCTTTAGCGGTTAAAACTATAACTGATTATGCTTAAAAAATTCATTCTGCTTTTAGTATTCTTGCCCTCGGTTCTCCTGGCCAAACCAGCACATGAGTTCTTCCCCGCCGAGTTAGAGTTCGATCCTGATGTTCCCAGCCCGCAAGCTTTTCTCGGCTGGCAACCGGGTGAATGGCATGTCAGCCACAGCCAACTGCTGGCCTATATGAATAAATTGGCAGAAACATCAAAGCGTGTGTCGATAGAAGAAATTGGCAGAACCTGGGAACAGCGCCCACTGGTTTTGTTAACAATCACCGCTGCGGATAATCAGCCTCAACTCATGCAGCTAAGAACAGCACATCTACAGCAAAAAGCCGACGCCCCGTTGGTGTTGTGGATGGGTTACAGCATTCACGGTAATGAGGCTACTGGCAGTAATGCCGCCATGCTATTCGCCTGGTATCTGGCTGCAGCCAAAGACCCACAATTAGAGCAGCAGCTTAAAAATACCGTGGTTATTTTAGACCCCAGCCTGAACCCTGATGGTCTCGACCGCTTTTCCAGCTGGGCAAACGCCAATCGCAGCCAAAACCTTATCGCTGATACTGAAGATCGTGAGCATAATGAACCCTGGCCCGGTGGGCGTACCAATCACTATTGGTTCGACCTCAATCGTGACTGGTTGTTGTTACAACATCCTGAATCCCGTGCCCGAGTTAAGGCATTTCACAGCTGGCGACCGCATGTGCTCACTGACTTCCACGAACAGGGTCGAAATTCACAGTATTTTTTCCAGCCCGGGGTTCCAAGCCGCCAAAACCCGTTAACCCCCAGCGAAAACTTTGAATTGACCAGCGAACTTGGGGCTTATCATGCCGCAGCACTAGACCAGGCCGGCGAGCTTTATTACAGCCGTGAAAGGTTCGATGATTATTATTTTGGCAAGGGCTCTACCTATCCGGATATCAATGGCGGTATTGGCATTTTGTTTGAACAACCCACTGCGCGTGGCCACCTTACGGATACACAATTTGGGGAGCGTACGTTTGCAGATGGCATCAGCAACCACCTGACCACATCATTATCCACATTAACGGGAGCTTGGGAGCTACGAGATAAACTCAAAGCTTATCAGCGAGACTTCAAGCAGAAAATTAAACAGCAGGCGAGCACAATCACTCAGACTGGCTGGGTAGTAGCTGACGATGGTGATCCAGCCCGCATGCAGAGCTTTCTAGAGGTGTTAGCTGGTCATCAAATCGAGGCTCGCCCAATTACTGAATCCGTCACAATTGATAACAACAAATACACAGCAGGACACAGCTGGTTTTTGCCTGTAGATCAAGACAAAGCAGGCTTGCTGATGGCCCTGTTAGATGTTCGCACTTCATTTGCTGACAGTACTTTTTACGATGTATCAGCATGGACGCTGCCTGAGGCTTTTAATTTGCCCTGGCAAAAAACCTTCCGTGCACCAGGCACTCTTGCTGCGGCAGAAGAAGTTGTTCATGCTGTGCCAGCGCTGGATAAAGCGCTCGCTGTTATTCTTTCCTGGTCAAATCAAAATGCGCCAACAGCACTAACCCAGTTGCTAAAAGCAGGCTACCGGGTTCGTAGCAGTGGTGAGGTGTTTCAGGTCACAGCCAAAGAAAAGCAATTTTCGAAAGGCGATTTGATCATCAATCTGCATCAACTCGACGAGAAACAACGACAGGATCTTTTTCAGCTGTTAAGTAGCATTCAGAAACATACGCCATTACCTATGGCGGTGATCAACACAGGCTATGTTGAAATCGGCGTAGACCTTGGTTCAAATAAACATCGCTTACTGGAATTGCCAAAACCGTTGTTATGGACAGGCCAGGGGGTTCAGCCATATGCGGCCGGTGAAGTCTGGCATCTTCTGGATAACACCATTGGTATAGCGCCCGTTCGGGTGAATAGCCATCAGCTTGAAAGGATAGACCTCAGCAACTACAGCCATTTGTTGATGGTCGATGGGCGCTATCCAGAGAATCCGCAACTGCAACAAAAAATTGCAGACTGGGTTAATCAGGGTGGTGTATTAGTCAGTGCTCAAGGCGCAGCAGATTGGGCTAGTAAGGCTTTTGCAATAAAAGAAGATGAAGATGAGACCAATGATGAAATAAATGACCAGACAGCTAGCGAGGAAGCAAAAGTTGAAGCTCAGATTACTGAGACCATCAAGCGGCGCACATATGCCGATTATGGCAACGACAAAGCTCAACAAATCATAGGCGGTGCTATTG
>CAXMRK010000231.1:0-3405 GCA_964195815.1 uncultured Acidimicrobiia bacterium
CCGATAAAATAGCTTGAATATAAAAATAAGAAGGTGGCCTAGGCCACCTTCTTATTTTTATATTCAAGCTATTTTATCGGTTATAGAAAAATCGTTTAAAACATAAAAAACGTTTAAAAATCGTGGCTTAAAATTGTCATACTGCTATAATTAGTAAGTGACTGATGCCCCGAAACCCGTAATAACTATCAATTCTGACACACTGTCTCCCTGTGTTTCAATTTGTACCTTAAATGCCGACAAGCTTTGCCTGGGTTGCTTCCGCTATCAGCATGAAATTGCGCTTTGGACGAGCTTGCCCAGACAACAGCGTCAACAAATTATAGCGCTCTTGCCAGCAAGAGCTGAACGGTTGTTTGCATGATTGAGATTCCATCAAACACCCCGGATAGTTTTTTTCAATCACTCTCGACTGAGTTAACTCGTGTGCTGCACCCATTGGACGGTGATCGGAGTAACCATCCGATACGTGGTTATAGACCTCAAGGGCAGGGTCTGGATTACACACCGCCACGGATAGCTGGTGTTTTGTTACCAATACTGTGCCATCCACATGGAGCTACCATGCTGTTTACGGTTCGCAGCATGAGTCTTGGAAATCACCCAGGGCAAGTGAGCTTCCCTGGCGGTGGCATTGAGCTTGTTGATAACAATGAAGTGGATGCCTCTGTTCGCGAAACCCACGAAGAGGTCGGCATTGAGCCTACAGACGTTTCCCCTTTAGGTGTGCTGGATTATTTTGACACTATTTCAGGTTACCGCGTATTGCCGGTTGTTGCGCTGGTGAAGCCTCCAGTGTCACTGTTATTGGATAGCAAAGAAGTTTCAGAATCTTTTGAAGTACCATTGCATAAAGTTTTGGATCGTAGTCGTTATCAGGCGCAAAATGTTGAGTATTCAGGGCAACATTTCGAAGTGTATTCGAGTCGCTGGCAAAAGCACACAATTTGGGGCGCAACAGCTGCTATGTTGGTAGATTTAATCGATAAACTCGAAAACACAAATCTATAACTGCTGTCAGGGATTTGTATTTTTGCCTACTGCTGGCAACACAATGTTTAGCCAGAACCAGCTAACAATAAAAATCAGGAAACGGTTAGCGCTTGCCCAGCCGGTCTACCAGGCCTTGTAATACCGTTTGAGTGCTGTCGTCAAACCAATGCTCAACAAATCCATCAACACCAAGAGTACCGGTTTTAGAATATAACTCAATCATTGCTTTACGCGTCATTGCACGTGTCTTGAGCATCGCCTTTCGGGGCAAGGCTAGATGCCGTAAACACCAGTCGAGCGCTGCTGCAACAACATCTTTGGTATCCTGCAATTCATCGACCATTCCACAGGCTAGAGCAGCTTCAGAATCTATCAATAAACCTTCAACGGTAAGTTGTGACGCTGTTCTTTCACCAATTAAACGAACCAGCGATTGGTAGATAACGGCAGGTACAACAAGCCCAACTTGAACTTCATTGAGGCCGATTTTGTAAGCACCTTTTTCTGAGCCACGCCCCATAATGCGATAATCGCAGGGCAATGTAATTACGGTGCCACCTGCTGGGCTATGACCTGTGATTGCTGCAACTATGGGGATAGGACAGGCTGCAATGCAGCCTAACAATGACATTAGTTGAAGCCAGAAGTCTTTCAGTTGTGAGCGATCTAAATTCATCAATTCAGGCACATCCAGCCCCGCCGAGTAAATATTCGCTTGGCCTGAAAGGATGATGGCTTCAAATCCATCAGCACAGGCTGCATCAATTTGTTGATGCAGAGCATTCACCAAGTCTCCGTTCAATGCATTGACCGGGGGGCGATCCATATTAAGCTCTAAAATGGTGTTATGGGTAATTCGGTTAAGCATCTTCAGGATCTCATTAGTGATTGTGGAATCTAGTGTAGGAAGCTTATATGTAGGAGTCAACGCCGCATAAGTGGGTGTACCATTCCTTTTGGCTGAAACAATGAAAACAGCAACGATGAGTAATTTTAAATTTTTCTCGCAAAACTATCTGTGATGAAGTTAGAATAGTGTTATCCCTATTTGCAGGCTCTTGATTTGACTGTTCGAACATATATAGCATTGTTTTTTATTCTCTTGGTGTTTTTATCCTGCCAGCCGGCAGATGAGTCAGCTACTGAGATGGGCGGGTTCGTAGTCAAAAAGGCCTGGGTAAGAGCGATGCCGCCCGGTAGAACAATGACAGCGGCGTATGCTGAGTTTAAAAATACTGGATCAACGATCCTGATGATCGATGAGTTTAACAGCCCTCAATTTGATTCAGTAAGTTTGCATGAAACCATAATTGATAGTGACGGCATGAGTCATATGCAGGAAATTCATCAATTGGTGTTACAGCCAGGTGAGTCTGTGGTACTTGAGCCAGGTGGTAAACACTTAATGCTGATGGGCTTGTGCCCGGATCAATCAATTATTGATTCGGAGAGTATTACTATTCAATTCGTTCTCGAAAAACCGGTTAGTGTTGAATTTGTGCTGAAATAATTATTTCCCTAAACCAAGGGCTTCAAGTATTTGCCCTGGTAATTCAATAGTCTTGCCGCTTTCGTTTTCCACCCAAACCATTATTCCTGTTGCATCAGCATAAATAGTGTTGTGATCATCGCTGGCAACTATCTTGTGTTCCATCGTCAGACTTTTACCACCTTTCCAGCTCGCCTGACTAATCACGCTAATTTTTCCTGGCCAAGTGAGGGCACGGCGATAATTTATATTGAGATTAACCAACACCGGGCCATAGTCTGCGGTCATAAAGTTCTCAGTTGACTGCTGATTCAGCCAGCTAACTCTAGCTTCTTCGATGTAGAGTAGATATACCGTGTTATTGACATGCCCTAAATGATCCATTTCTCCCCACTTAACCTCAATATCAAAGCAGTGAGTTTGGCAGTTGGTTTTGGTGGCATTCACACTCATAAGGCTTTCGCAAGAAAATGCCCAGTCCAGGACTTTTTGTTTGCCGCGATTTTTTCTGGAGTACCGGTGGCAATTATCTGCCCACCTTTGTCGCCGCCTTCGGGTCCAAGATCCACTATCCAGTCAGCCGTTTTAATTACATCAAGATTATGTTCAATAACAACAACGGTATTACCGTGGTCGCGGAGACGGTGCAGTACTTTCAGCAGCTGTTTAATATCATGAAAATGTAAGCCCGTGGTTGGTTCGTCCAAAATGTATAGTGTTTGTCCGGTATCGCGTTTGGACAATTCCTTGGCCAGCTTGATGCGCTGCGCTTCGCCGCCGGATAAGGTGGTCGCGCTTTGCCCCAGCTTGAGGTAGGAAAGGCCAACATCCATCAGCGTTTGCAGCTTACGGGCGATTGTTGGTACAGCTGCAAAAAAGGGCATCGCGCCGGTTTCCCCATTGGCCGCTAAGCAGCCTCATTT
>CAXMRK010000232.1:0-10475 GCA_964195815.1 uncultured Acidimicrobiia bacterium
ATGGAACACCTCGTAATGCATGGATGCCACAATTTAATGTGCTAACGATATTTGATGTGAGTCATATCCATTCTGTTACTTACGTAAACCCCTATGCTACCGAACCACGCCTTTCTTTAACAGGATGGTTTGTTCAGGGTCTGAGGCGCAGCTAAAAGTTTCGCACCGGAGAGGCTGCGCAGCGAACATCCATGCCTCTATCGCGAAATACCTTTCATCCTGTTAGGCTTCGCGCACACATCCATGTGCTCATCGCGAAGTACCTGGAAACCTAAGTTACTCAGAGAGCTTCGTACTGTTAGTCACTGAGTGTCTCGTAGGCTTCGCACCGCACATCCATGTGCTCTTTGCGAAGTACCGTTCATCCTGAACATAATCCTGAACATAAAAAAAGGGCCGCTTGCGCGGCCCTTTCTCATACTAGATAACCAAGATCTGGTTTATTAGTAAGACCACTTAAGACGCAGGAAGTAACCTGTGCCAAAGATGCGGTAGGTAGATGGATCTGTTGAACCGTTAAAACCAACTTCGATGAACGGAGGTGCTTCATCAGTGATGTTAGTAATACCAGCAGTTATCGTTGTTTCGCTACCAAATGAATCAAAGGTATAAGCACCTATTAAGTCATGATATAGCTCTGAATCGATAGCCTGGGTATAACTACCATCTGCCTGATTACCAGCACCACAGTTACAGAATGTATCTGCATCCATTTCACCGATGAACTCAGCTAAATAGCTCAAGCTAAAGTCATTTAATGACCAACCGATTGAGAAGTTCGCTTTGTCTTCAGCAAATGCTGCTGAACCTTGTGTAAAGCGACCAACAAACTCTGTTTCAGGGTCACCGTCAAACGAAGAAATTGTATTCTCTAAGTTATGTGTCCACAACAAAGCGGCATTGAAAGTACCAATATCAGTTGAGGTATCCCAACGAATTTCAGTATCAATACCACTGGCAGCTTCTGTTGAAAGATTCGAGTTAGTATTGAGAACCTGGTTGATTGTGTAATCAGCACCTGGATTACGAGTAACCAATGCACATGCATTAGCATTGTTATTAATATAACAATCATCTAATGTGAATTGAACACCCAGTGAGCCAATACCATCTTCCAGATTTATTTGCCAATAATCAGCTATAAATGTGAAGTTATGATCACCAAACTGTGGTGTCCAAACTAAACCTGCTGTTAATGTATCGCCTGTTTCAGGCTCGAGGAATGGATTACCACCAACTTTAGCTTTAACCTGTGAATCAAACTGCTGACTTACCTGTGCACAACCTGGTGGTAATGCTTGACCAGGACCAATCGCACATGGATCGTTAAACTGCGGGAAGCTATCTACCTGGCCACCGAACAGAGCGCCGATAGTAGGCGCACGGAATACAGTACCGTAAGTCGCTCTAGCTTTCAGATTATCCATTAACTGTGCTTCAACACCGATCTGATAGGTAGTATCACTACCAAATACAGACCAATCATCATAACGCAAACCACCTTTAAGGGAGATGCTCTGAGTGCCATTGTCGTACATAGGTGCCAAGAATTCAGCGTACACAGCGTTGTTAGTCAATGTACCTTGAGTATTTGCACCAACGTTACCAGTTACTGCACCGATAGTTTTAGCCGAATCTAATATTGCTGAGAATTCCTGTTTCCAGTAGCTCCAACCTACAGCCCAACCAAGTTCGCCACCTGGAAGTTCAAAAGCTGAACCAGCTATACTTGCACCAGCAGTACGCTGTCTGCTTTTGAATGCATCAACAGTGTTAAGAGTTGAATAATCAAGCATATCTTGGGTCAAAGTTGTAACCGTTGGGTTACCAGCCGCATCAACTGCACCACCACCAAACAGATTCAAAGGTACACAACCAACAATCAAAGTACCTGGATCGTTAACATCAACATAACACTCAGGTTGACCATCGCCATCTAAATCAGCAGAGGGTCCTAAAGCATTAGCTAGACGTACACCAGAGAACTGACCGAAGTCTTGATCAATCCTGGCACGATGGCCTTCATTGATGAAAACTTCCCAGTTCATATCATCATTGAATTCACCTTCCAGACCTGCAGTCCATTGGTACTGTGAGATTTCCTGTTCAAAACGACGATTGGTTTCAATCATACGACGACGTGGAGCAACAGGTTCATAAATCAGCGAGCTACCAGTAGCTGCATTGTAAGCATCTACAGCTCTACGCAGATAGTAGTTATCTGGAGAAATACCATGGAAAGGAGTGGTTAAACCAGTGACTGCATCAGTATAGAAACCATCCCACATTGGATCACTATCTGTGAACGGCAAAGGAGCAAGCTGCTGTGCTGATTCACGGAAGTTACCACGGAATTCCATGTTGAAACGAACATTATCGGTAACATCAAAGTGAGCTTCACCAAAAATATTAGTACGCTCATAAGGAGTTTGCATATAGTTAACTGGTGCGTAGTTATAGGTACGACCATCATGCGGAGTCATCAAACCAACTTCATAAGGAGAAGTAGCTGGAGTACCGATCAAGAAACGACCCTGATTTGCAAAAGTCAGACGACTTTCAGGAATACGCGACGAACCCAGTGGGTAACAACCACCCGTTGGAGTGCCATCATAAGGAGCAGCAACCTGGTTTTCACAACCTTCAGGATAGATATAGAAAGAATCCTGGAAGTAGTCCCAAGGTACATCAGACTGGAATGCAGCTTCTTGAGTGACAAACTCAGCACCGAATACAAAGTTACCGCGGTCAAATTCTTGACCGGCGATCAGTGAGTATGCATCTTGCTGGCCTTTTGAATCAAACCAGTCAGCTGTCTGAGCAGTTACTTCAATACCAGAAAAATCTTGACGGGTGATGATATTTACAACACCAGCAACCGCATCAGCACCGTAGATAGCTGAAGCACCGTCTTTCAGAATTTCAATACGTTCGATCATAGTTGAAGGAATGGCCTGGAAATCACCACCGTCTACTACGCGCTTACCATTGACCAATGTCAATGTACGAGCTGAACCCATACCACGAAGGTCGAGGGCTACAGAACCGTTACCACCATTATTGGTAGTTGTACCAATAGGTGAACCAGACATGGAAGGAATGCTCTGGAGCAGATCACCAACGTCGGTCAGGCCTTGAATTTCCAGGTCAGCACGATTAATTACTGTAACTGGGCTTGCGCTGTCAATATCCGCACGTCTAATGCGCGAACCGGTAACGATTACCTCTTCAAGAGTGGCCTCCGCATCATCTGCAACATTATTTGCAGATTCTTCAGCATCTTGCGCAAAGACATTAGGTACCAGTGCAAAAGCACTTATACCTAGCGCAAAGCGTATAGCTGTTCTAAGTTTTGTATTATCAGTGGACATAAAGTATTCCTCTAGGAAAGTTTAAATTAATCTTATCTCTTTTTTGCTCTTCTACTTACTTATTAAGCACTTACATTACTTCTGGTTAATTTAACACAATATTAACGATAGTAGTATACATCAATTAGAATCGCAGTCCAATATTGGATTTACGCATTACTCACACAAATTGGTTTTCAGATTCAGGCTTTAATCGGCAAGTTTCCTCGGATACCTGATTATCAGTATTAAATTTCAGGGATCACGCTATGCTTTGCGATCCTGAAACCAATCCAGCAATACTAAAATAGTATATTTAAGCTTTTATTACAGAGACTTAGACTACTGATTGGCATCCAATAAATAAAGCTCTATAACAAGACATTAATTTAATTACATTAACCAGTCACAAGCATTAGTACAGCGCAATAACAAAAAATGCTGTGTCTTTATATTAATTTTTATAACTATATATCGCCATTATTAAAGTTAATAAAATCGTTAAGTTGAAGTAAACAGATAAAACAAACCCCGCAAAAGCGGGGTTTGTAAAAAACAACAAATTACAGATCGTTTATGTCTGTACGTTGATAGCCTGAGGGCCTTTAGGGCCATCTTCTACTTCAAAGGTTACACTTGCACCTTCGGCCAAAGTACGGAAGCCTTCGTCATTGATAGCAGAAAAATGAACAAATACGTCTTTGCTGCCATCTTCAGGAGTGATAAAGCCGAAGCCCTTGGATTCGTTAAACCATTTAACGGTTCCTGTTGCCATGATAATTACCTCTTTGAGCATTAAAAATTAAATTATGTGTTACAAATCTTACAAGGAAATTAACAGGAGAAATCTTCTGACAAGAACCAGTAGAGTATGTAGCATTGTCGAGTATAACTGTTTTTAAAGGCAAAATCACCACAGATGTATTTATTATAGTTATGAACAATTAGAGTAAATTAGCTTTCAACTGCTTTTATCGCAATGTCACAATCTTCACATTGTTAAATGTGTACTTATTAATATAAGGCAGTGATTACTACTTGTCCTCTAATAAGTCATCTCTGTTTTGTGTTTTGCTAAGCATTACGCTTTTTTATCAGTCAAAAAAAAACCGCATAAATATGCGGCTTTTTATTTATTACTGTGTTGTTTTTTCACTGACCAGTCGGCTGTGAATTTGCCTTTAAGATATCGTCAATTTCCCGGGCTTTCATTTCCGGTAGTACCTGGTCTAGTGTATCGCGACGGCGAATCTCACTATCAACATATTTAATCCATTGTATAGATGCTTTCTTACTTCTCTTATCCTTACCTGCTGCCTGAAAAGCTTTTCTGGCCTGCTCAAGTTTCTTTTGATTGAATAAAGCCATGCCATACATAATATTAGCGGTATCCTTACGTTTCAAACCACCCACTGCGATTCCTTTACGAGCAGATTCAGCAGCTTCTGACCACCGCTCCAGATTAATATATGACTGTGCAAGCCTGACAAAAAGTTCGCCGTCATTACCTACTACTGCTGCCTGTTTTAAAGGTGGTATAGATTTTTCATCTTCCCTTGCTGAATACCAGGCTTGAGAAAGCAAACGTAAGTTTCTAACATTGGATTCAATAGTTTTAGCCGCAAGTTCCTTTTCCAGTACTTGTGCAGCTTTATAGGGAATGCCGTGTAATAAATACAGATTAGCCAGATTTACCGCATGCTTTTTCTTATCTATATAGCCCTTCTCATATAAAGACTCTGTTAACACCAACTGTTTTTTGGTGTCACCTAATTCGCTATATACACCAGCCAGAGTCAGAATATATGAGTCTTTAGGATATGCCTCGATCAATTCATTCAGTGTGATTAGCATATTTGGAAAATCTTTAAGTTCCCAATAGCAGACACGTAACAGTAACAGCCAGCTCTCTTTTGGAACTCTACCCTGATCACGATACATATCTATTGCTTTTTTCAGCGGGGGGATAGCCTTTTTATAATCTTCCATCTGGTAGTATGCAGAACCTTCCAGATTGTAGACATCGGCGGCAGGATTTGGTACTAACACTCGCAATCGTTGAATTGTCGTCAGTGTCTTTTTGTAGTTTTCAGTGGTGAAGTGAAGCTGCGAAAGTGTCTTCAGCGTTGTTTGCTGAAGTGCATCTGGCAGATCCGGTTGAGCCATCATCGTCTCATAAGCACTAATAGCTCTTGGATAGTTTTCCTGAACATAGTAAGCATAAGCAGTCAAATTCCAAATCTGAGCTTTCTCATATGAAGAAAGTCTCTTCCGAGCTAGAAGCTCTTTAATTTTAACTAATGCCGCAGAAATGTCCTCAGCCTCTACCAGAACCTGTATTTCCTGCAGTTTCTCGTATACCTGCTGACTCATTGCAGCGGTGACTTTAGTCTCCTTTTTATCTTGAGCTACAACTGGTGAAAATAAAAACGCAGACAGAAATACTGCTAAACACAAATTTGTACAGAGTTTACGCATAATATTAATTGAGGCCATTGGCATAGGAAGACTGCTATTCATCTAGAAGCTCATAAGTAAATTTGTTTTGAACACCAGAGACTTCAACAGCCACGCCATCCACAATTCTAGGCTTATATTTAAATTTCAAAGAAGCATTGACTGAAGCCCGATGAAAAACGCTGGATGTACACTGAGATGGTACTACCACAGGATCTCTGGTTGTTCCCTGGCGAGTCACTGTATATTCGACAACGCAGAAACCTTCTAAACCACGGGCAGCTGCCCTGCTTGGATAGATGGGCGCAACTTTAACGATGGGCAAATAATCACCCTCACCTACACCCAAACTAAAACCACCTGTCATTTCAATTTCAGTTTCAACGGGTACTGCTGAAATCGCAATTTTGTTTGCACTCGGATCTAGATTATCAAGTTGTGGCGTTGGCGGTTGTGGCGGTGGCGCTTCTGGTGGCGGTGGCTTTTTAGGCTTCAGCTGTCTGCGCTCTGGAGTTTCATCACGTTTCACTCGGACAAAATCTACCAGGTTTCCAGCGCTATCTTCATTCAACGAACGATCAGCCGTTTCGATCAAATACTGCATCAACCAGAACAGACCTAAAGTAACTGCTGTTGCAAGGACCAGACCAATAAGCAGACGAAACGTGTTGCCTGCACGGTTTGCGGATAAACTTTGATTAATTGTTGCTGACATATCAGTCTATTGTTGCTGTGCAGCAATTGCGACGTTATAAACACCAGCCGAGCGCGCTGCATCCATTACCTGAATTAAAGTATCCGTCTTGGATTCTTTATCAGCTTGAATAACAACTGATCCCTGAGGATTTTCAGCATGCAGGCGTTCAATATTAGGACGAACTGAGCGAATATCGATCATTCTTCTGTCAATCCAGATATCATTATTAGCGCCAATCGCAATTAGAATATTGGCATTTTCCTTCTTAACTGCCGTAGTCGCGTCTGGTCGATTAACATCGATACCTGCTTCTTTAACAAAGGTCGCTGTAACAATAAAGAAAATCAACATGATGAACACAACATCCAGCATGGGTGTAATATTGATTTCAGACTCTTCTTCGACCTCAGCCTGATTAAAAAACTGTCTCATTCAAACTCTCCGATGACCATGTGATCAGCAAGCAATTCGCGTTCGCGACTGGCTTTACGTTGTAAGTATGTTGCCATGGCTACTCCAGAAAGAGCAGCTACCATTCCCGCCATAGTGGGAATCGTGGCTTTGGAAACACCTCCAGCCATTGAGCGCGGATTACCCGAACCTGATATAGCCATTACTTCAAAAACCTCGACCATTCCCGTAACAGTACCTAATAAACCAAGCAGTGGACATAACGCCACACAGGTTTGGATTATTGGGATATTACGTTCGACCTGTGAGGAAACCTGCGAGATCATACGTGAACGGATTTGATGCGCATTCCAGGACTTATGGTCGTCCCGAGCTTCCCAAATTTGCTGGGTAGCCATTGCCAGGCGCTTATGGCCTGTGCGCAAATAAACCAATCGTTCAATAATCAGCATCCACATAAATAATGTTAGAAAACCAATAATAAACAGAACGTTCCCACCGAGCTCCATAAAATCTCGTATGGTCTCTAATGCTGGCAGATAGTAATAAAGCTGGTCCATAAGATCGCTACCTATGCAGCTGACTGGTTGCTTTCAGCACGTTCAGCGAGCATACCTGCCGCTTCTTCCTGCAAGATTTGAGTTAGCCTTCTAGCCCGACTGGAAACCAGTGTATGCAGGAAGACCGTAGGAATAGCTACAACCAGACCAAGCACTGTGGTTACCAGAGCGGTTGAAATACCACCTGCCATCAGTTTCGGATCACCAGCACCATACAGGGTAATAGCCTGGAAGGTTACGATCATTCCGGTTACCGTACCCAACAGACCCAGCAAAGGGGCAACCACTGAGATAATTTTCAGTAACGGCAACATAGCGTTAAATTTGGGTGTTTCTCTAAGTATTGCCTCACCCAGTTTCAACTCAATAGTTTCAATATCGAGAGTGGAACTATTCTCGGCAGTTTTAAGTACACGGCCCAGCGGGTTATTAACATTAGGCTCACTGATATTTTTAATCTGACGTTTAACCTTGCCAGCAATAGAAGACAATATCAGGACGCGCCAGATGGCAATGAGAATACCAATAATACCAAGGGCAATAATGACATAACCAACGGTCTTACCCTGAGCGATACGTTCCATCAAACTGGGAGACTGAACCAACAAACCAAGTAATTGACCACGAGTTGGATCCACACCAATCGGCAGTTGAGTAGATGTACCATTTACCAGATCATCGATTCGACCGGTGTAGCGGCTGGCAGGCTGGCGCTGCAACTCAACCAGGCGACCGGTTTCAGAAATAAATTCGAGATATTTTCCATCAGACACAACATTGAAAGCACCAATACGGGTGACTTCTCTTAGGGCTTCTTCGCCACTGGTATTAACTACATTTGTTGTGAAAGTTGAAACTTTACCGGTTTCAGTCATTTCACGCTGCATTTCAAACCACAGGCGCTCAATCTCTTCCATTGAAGCCAGGCGGTTTGACTGCCCCATTTTCTTCGCAAATTTAAGTAAGAAATCAGTACGCTCAGGAAATTGAACCTGGGTCAATGAAGTTTCGAACTGTCCGCGTGCATCACCCGATGCTTGCTGTAACACACCAAATAGCTCTTTCAATCCACCGAGACGATCCTGGAAAGCACGCTCTAACTCAATAATGCGCGCATCATTGACTTCAAATTGCGCTTCCATTCTCACAGACAATTGTTCCTGGCGTCGTTGCTCAGCTTTTTCAGCTGCAAGCTTATTACTTTGTTGTGAACGATTGGCACGGAACTGTTTCATTCTGGCATCATTTTCAGCCGCATCAGATACACGGCCTTTTTTAACTTGCTTCAGAAGTTCATCCAGAGAAACAGCTGTGGCTGCCTGGGCAGAGAATGTACAGGCCAGGATCAAGCTGCTGGCAAGTCCAATTTTTTTGATCATGCTAATCATTTCATTGCCCTCGTTGGTGCGGCAACCGGTACAACTAGCAGATCCGGTGCAACTTGTTTACGTGCGATTTTAAGACCATCAGCAACCTGAGACTTATAGGTTGCAGGTGGTAATTCAACAAAAGATTTCGCTTCCTTATCCCAAGCACCAGTAGTAGCACCACCGACTGTTTGGTATAACAAGGCAACGCGACCAATGCGCAAGAAATCAACCTCTAGTTGATTACCATTGACATCAGTGCTGCCTTTGTAAGCTTCAATCGTACGACCGTATTCATTTTCGATTTGATAACCTTCAATAACACGACGGAATTTTTCAGCTGCAGTAACATCTGAACGTTCCATGATTTCGCGCAAGCGAGCGACACGAGCCGTACGTTCTTTCAATAAGAACGGAGTATCCAATTTAACAAATACTTCGAGGGCATCTACCATTCGCGTCATCATGGGGGTAATCTGTCGCTCAATCAGAGCAACGTTCCCAATTGATTCTGACAACACTGTCATTTCTGTATTTTGATTGTCCAGCTGCGTTTTCAGGAGTGAATTATAGACTTTGAGCCCATCCACAACTTTCGTCACAGACCTGAATTCGTTAACTATTTTTTCGGTCTGATCTGCGACCGAATCAACCTTATTTTGTGCAGTCTTATTAGCGTCTGCACGACGTTCACCTTCCTTAATGACTCCATTAACACCCTGTGCAATAGCCTGAGTTGACAGGCTAGCAAAGGCTAATATGAAGACCGAGGAAATTAGGCAGGAAATCTTTCTATTATTTAGCATGCTTAGTCTCGATGGCGTTGATAGTAAATGGTTGGTAATAATCAGATGGCACACTCTAATATATAGAGCGGGTTTACGTCAATCTGTTATCTCAATAATTCTCTAAAATTGTTCACTTATTATGGCATTCAACGTGTTAATTGTTCGTTATATCGATTCTGTTCTGGTTTATAACTTCTATTACTAATAACTATGGCAATCAGTACTGAATTTTGCAAATCAACTTCCAGCCCAACTAGATTAGGCTGAAGGTCAGGCGTTACCCTTTTTTAGGTGCGCGTTTAAATTTATCCCAGAAAGTTTTTTTAACGATATCTGTAAACTCTCCAGAGTCCAGGTAAGTACCATGGCCATTAGGACATGTCTCATAAATAATATGCGGCTGCTCCTCATCCGATTCTTCTAACATTTGCGCATTACAATGCGGGCAATTGTAATCTCTATGAATATTGGCTTTTTTACCAGAAGATTTGTCACCAGTATCTAAAATATAATCGGCCATCCAAATATCATCACGTAAAGCAGATAATTCTTCTGGCTGGAACCAGAGGCCACCACAGTCGGTGCACCGATCCACTTCTATCTTGTCATAAGAAACCAATTCCATCGTACCTGAACATTTTGGACAATCCATAACCAGCAAACCTCTTATCTTTATTATTTGTGGCAAAAATAATGCCTGAATTCGGAGTTACATTGTATGGGCAAAAGCGAAAGATGGTCAAACCTAATCAGAAACAAGTTATCTTATTTTTGAGCTTAATGGATATACACCCGAGACTTGCATGACCAGTAGCTACTGTCGGACAACGGCGCTATATGATTGA
>CAXMRK010000233.1:0-7718 GCA_964195815.1 uncultured Acidimicrobiia bacterium
CAGAGACCTGAGAAAAGCTATTGCACTATTTGAACAAGCAGCAAAACAGAATGATCCTGATGCACAGATGAATCTTGCTATTCTCAATGGAACTGGCGAGGGCCTGCCCCTGGATACCGGAAAAGCCCTGTACTGGATAAACCTGGCAGCTACGGGCGGATATGAATCAGCGGATAGCTATCGCAAAATGCTGCAGGCTTCGGCAGACGGTAGATTTAGCCTGGAACAGCAGGAGTATTACTGGATCACCAAGGCGGCTGAGCTGGGGATCCGTGAAGCCCGAGAAGCTCTGGAGAAACTGAATGTCAGAAGTGAAGGTCAGTTGACAAATTAAAATTCTGTAGTGCAAGGAACAAAGCCAAACATGCAACTGTTTGACATATATCAACAGTCTATTCACCTATACATGTTCTGCTTTATCTTGGTGCTCTGAGTATTCAGTGATGTAGACCGCTTGATTGTTTCAGCTACCCGCAGTATGAAATCTTGAAACAAACGATATAGGCCATTTTTCCCGGGCGTGTCTGGACTCCCTGATGGATGCACGGGGTACTAATCTTAGAACACAGTCCCAGTCCCTTAAACTGGGTTTGAAGGATTATGTCCTGGCGCTGGCAGCCCGGCCAAAAATCTGGCAGGTTTGTATTGGTATGCCTGCAGCCCAAATTAGATAAACTTCCCACGATCTCTAACCAGTCTGTACAGTTAGGCAAGTCGGTTGAATGTTAGAAATTATGAGGAGACTAGTTCATATCCACTTGACAATTTTTAGATATTTAAACTATGATATTTCTGATATTTCTGGTTCTGGGAAATGTATGGTTCTGGGGAAATGTAAAAAAAATCGATAATTAGGGAGATAACGGAATGAAAAAATTAATTTCAGCACTGGCTTTCGGGCTGGTTTTTATATCTGCGACAGGTTTGGCGATAGCAAATGGTCCGGATGATGTAGGTGGCGTGGCGGTAGGCTCATCAGGGGGTGTTACTGGGAATCTTGTTTTCGTATCCGATGGTTTTGATGGAACAGAACCAACCCAGGATGGCCGGATATTCAGGGACGGCGTTGCCAGTACCTGTGCTGTTCCTAAAACTTACCCGGGACTGTTCAACGGCGGTATCCAACATCAGTATAAAACCTACACAATGTTTAATGGCTCCAGTACCTGTGTAACAGTCAATTTCGATCCAAACCCGGGATCCGGGAACGATTGTGGTGTCGATGCCCACTTGTCAGCCTATCTTGGTTCATATGATCCGGCAAACCAGTCAGCCAACTACCTGGCTGATGTAGGGTCGTCATTAACCCAGCCCTTTAGCTTTAACGTTCCGACGGGAGCCACTGTCATTTTGGTTGCAAGTATTAACTCTGGTTCGAACGTAGTCTGTAATCTTGAATTTTCTTCAGACGAGTTATCTGCAGATTCTCCATTTTCTACCATTGGCGTACCATCCATGAATGCCTGGGGTCTTGGGGTCATGGCCTTAGTATTGGGCCTGGCAGGCTTTTTGGCTCGCAGGCGGAAAATGATCTAAACTGTAGAAAGAAATACAGGAAATTAAAAAGCCGGGGTTCACCCCGGCTTTTTTTATTTGAGCTTGCAGCGTTATACAGGTCAGGTGATTATAATAATTATTTCCTATTCAACATCCTCGAACAGCTTTACCACTTTTTTTACCCCATGAATATTACTGGCGACCTCCGCAACGGCGGCACCTTCTTCACGGGTGACCAGGCCTTAATTAATAAGGCTGATGAGCAATACATTATTTTAAAATGGTGATGTAATTATTCTACCCTAAAACACGATTGCTCAGTTCATTGACATATATCATCCTGTAGTTGGTTCTTGTGTGCTCTACTCCCTGTGAGTGCTCTGAGCATTCAGCACTGTAAATCCGGTTCATGATGGGTCCCTGCTGCCTCCCAGAGCGCAATTAGCGAGGAGAGAGGGTAATGAATAGGAAAGTCTTAGTAATAACATTTGCAAGTTTCCTAATGACCACCACCAGCATAGCCATAGCCTGTGAATTCAAAGCAGGTGAAACCAAATTTTTAGATTATGCGAACTGCCGCTACGGCGAGGACAGCATTGAGGCTGTACAGCTACCAGAAAATCCCAACTGGGAACAATGTATATTCCAATTGGAGGCATTCAGGCCGCCAAAGCTGTTAGCTGTGACAAAAGAGAAAGATGGAAAAGAAATATTTAGTATCAATAACCGCTCACAAATAGGAAATCCTTGCTACATGACCAAGCAAAGTTGTGATGCTGCATTGAAAGCCTACCTGGAGTAATCAGATAGTAGTTATTTAAAATTTATTGATTTATTCCACCCAATAAAAACCCCCCAACACCGATGCATTGGGGGGTATTAGTACACTCAATTGTTATGACTAAAGTGCTTTAAACACGGCGTCCAATGTATCTTTAGCGTCACCAAATAGCATCCGTGTGTTTTCTTTGAAGAACAGTGGATTCTGAACCCCGGCATAACCCGTAGCCATGCTGCGTTTCAGAACAATTGAGACCTCTCCTTTCCAGCATTCGAGTACCGGCATGCCGCCAATCGGGCCATCAGGATCAGTCAATGCTGAAGGATTGACGATATCATTGGCGCCAATCACTATCGACACATCAATTTTAGGAAAGTCCTCGTTGATTTCATCCATTTCAAAGACGATATCGTAAGGTACTTTGGCTTCTGCCAGGAGCACGTTCATATGCCCAGGCATGCGCCCTGCAACCGGGTGAATGCCAAAGCGAACATTGATGCCCTTATCACGTAATGTTTTGGTGATGTTATTAACCACATGCTGCGCCTGAGCAACGGCCATACCATAACCAGGGATAATCATAACTTCCTTAGCTTCGCTGAGGAGTGCTGCTGTATCTTCAGGGTCAATAGCTACGATTTCGCCTTCTTCTTCACCAGATGAGGCTGCTGCGGTTCCACCACCGGTACCGAAACCGCCAGCGATTACTGATAAGAATTTACGATTCATAGCACGACACATAATGTAACTCAGAATGGCACCACTGGAACCAACCAGCGCACCGGTTACGATCAACAGGTCATTGCCCAGCATAAAGCCGACTGCTGCCGCTGCCCAGCCGGAGTAGCTGTTGAGCATGGAAACCACCACTGGCATATCCGCGCCGCCGATGGCCATCACCATATGGATACCAAACAACAATGCGATAACGGTCATGATCAGCAGCGGCAACATGCCTCCGCCAGTAGCAGAACCGATGACGAACTGATAACCGAACCAGATGGCAGCAAGCAGCAGGCCGAGATTTAGCCAGTGCCGTCCCGGCAGGGTCAGCGGCGAGCCGCCAATGCGTCCGGATAACTTGCCAAAGGCAATGACCGAACCCGAGAATGTCACCGCACCGATAAGAACGCCGATATAGGTTTCAATATCATGAATGGTGAGTTCGATTCCCGTTAACTGTCCACCGTGCCCCATGAAATTTGCATAGCCAACCGAAACGGCTGCAATACCAACCAGACTGTGTAGCACGGCTACCAGCTCTGGCATCTCGGTCATCTGAATACGGCGTGCGGCAATCAAGCCAATGCTGGCACCAATCACCAGCGCTGCCAGCAGGTAGGGGTAGGCTTCTGGTTTAACAAATCCGACCACGGTTGCGATCAGAGCGATCGTCATACCGATGATGCCGTACCAGTTACCGCGTCTGGCGGTTTCCTGATTGGAGAGCCCGCCCAGGGCGAGAATGAAGAGGACGGTCGCTATAATATACGACCCTGTAACTACTCCTTGGATACTAATCACAATCCTATCTCCTGAACATTTCGAGCATGCGGCGGGTGACGGCAAAGCCGCCAAAGATATTGATGCTCGCTAGTAGAACGGTACCAGTGGCAATCCACATGACCATTTCGTTATCTGAACTAATCTGCAGCAGGGCACCGATAATAATAATGCTTGATATGGCATTGGTTACACTCATCAGCGGCGTGTGCAGTGCGGCTGAGACGTTCCAGATCACCATGTAGCCTACAAAACAGGCCAGTACAAAGACGGTGAAGTGCGCCATGAAATCAGCCGGAGCTACTGCACCAAGGCCTAGCAAAGCGGCACCTGAAAGCAGCATACCAATGATTGGTCCAGCCACTGATTTTTTGACTTCTTTGACTTCAACTACAGGTGCAGGTTCTGCTTTAGGCGGAGCCACAGACAATTTCGGTGCCGGTGGTGGCCAGGTCGTTTCCTTATCCTTACACACAGTCGCGCCACGGATCACTTCGTCTTCCATATCAACAAAAATCTGGCCATCTTTCTCAGGTGTCAGTTCAGTTAATAAGTGACGTAAATTAGTGGCATAAAGCTGGCTGGATTGTGCTGCCAGTCTGCTGGGTAAATCTGTATAACCAATCAGGGTAACACCGTGATGCTTGACCACTTTTTCAGGTTCGGTCAGTTCACAGTTACCGCCTTGCTCTGCCGCGAGATCGACAATAACGCTGCCATCTTTCATGGATTCAACCATGTCTGCAGTGATCAGTAGTGGCGCAGGTCTACCAGGAATCAACGCAGTCGTAATAATGATGTCTACCTCTTTGGCTTGCTCGGCAAATAGTGCCATCTCAGCCTTGATAAATTCATCACTCATTACTTTCGCGTAACCGCCTTCACCGGAGCCATCTTCATCTTCAAAATCAAGCATCAAAAACTCAGCGTTCATGCTTTCTATTTGTTCTTTAACTTCAGGACGGGTATCGAAGGAACGAACTATTGCACCCATACTGTTAGCCGCGCCAATAGCAGCCAGACCGGCAACACCGGCACCGATTACCAATACTTTGGCAGGTGGTACTTTACCAGCGGCTGTAATCTGGCCAGTAAAGAAACGGCCAAAATGTTGAGCAGCTTCTACAATGGCTCTGTATCCAGCAATATTCGCCATGGAACTCAGAGCATCCATCTTCTGGGCGCGTGAGATACGTGGAATGCTATCCATTGCCATTGCGGTAACACCGCGCTCAGTGAGTTGCTGTAGAAGTTCAGCGTTTTGCGCTGGCCAGAGGAAACTGATCAGTGTTTGGCCCGCTTTCAGGCGTGCGGCTTCGTCTTCATCAGGACCACGTACTTTCATGATGATGTCGGCATCGTTCCAAACTTCATCAACGGTGGCTATAGAACATCCAGCTTCTGCATAGGCTGCATCTGAATAATTTGCAGCTGCGCCAGCATTAGACTCAACTAATAGATCAAATCCCATCTTGATTAATTGGGAAGCCACAGCTGGGGTTGTGGCTACGCGTTTCTCACCCGCATATATCTCCCTCGGTACACTGATTCTCATAAAAAACTCCGATTTATTTACCGTTTAAATATTCAATTGCGTCGAAATGAATTTACTTCTGTACTTATCAGGCCTGATATCGCTTAAAAAGTCTGATGAAAACTCAATTTGGATGAGAGTATACTCACAAAATTCACAAAAACGACGATCTAGATCAATTATATGTCATTGAGTTCTTGAATGATTAAGCTTGCCGATTCATGCAGGCTCGATCTGGACATCTGATCTTAGTTTGAATTTTGAATTTAAGATGCTTCTAAGTGTTGCTATCAGGTGGTTATTACACTGTTTCAGCAGTATTATACGCACACGATTCTTGCTTTAATCTAATATAAAAAATAAGGAAATAAAATGTCACGTATTCCTAGTTTTGCCAGCATAGACCCATTTGATGGAATGACAGCAGATGAACCTGGTGTAGGGCGTTGTCTGGTTGCCGGTTCCTGGATTGAAAATACAAATTTTCTACCCAATTTACCTGACCCTGTATCGGGTGGTGCATTTCTCAATATGCCTGACACACAGGATATTGAACCATTTGTTGAAAGCCTGAGAACCTGCACGAAGTCGGGTATGCATAATCCTCAGAAAAATCCACAACGTTATGTCGATCTCGGTCGTGTTTGTGCAAAAGCTGCAGCGATACTGGCTGAGCCTGAAGTCAGTGACTATTTCACCAAGCTGATTCAACGGGTAATGCCAAAAACCTGGAATCAATGCAAGGGAGAAGTGACAGTTACGCGGGTTTTCCTGGAAAACTTTGCAGGTGATGGGGTCCGTTTTCTAGCTCGCGGTTTTTCTAATCCTGGCGATTACCCTGGTCAGGAATCTCGTGGTTACCGCTGGCCTTATGGCCCGGTTATGATTATTGCACCGTTTAACTTTCCACTTGAAATACCAGCGTTGCAGCTAATGGGTGCCCTGTTTATGGGTAACCGTCCATTAATTAAATCAGCTACAACTGTTTCTGTCGTCATTGAGCAATTCATCCGGTTATTGATCCATGCAGGATTGCCAGCAACAGATCTGGACTTGATCCATTGTCGGGGTTCGGTCATGGGAGATTTGCTGGAACAGGCTAAGGATGATGTTCGTCTGGTTCAGTTTACCGGTTCTACAGGTATTGCAGAACGTACATCAAAAGTTGTTAATGGTGCGGTAAGACTTGAAGATGCCGGTTTTGACTGGAAAGTTATCGGCCCGGATTTTGATCCCGAGTGGTTAGATTATGTCGCCTGGCAGAGTGATGAAGATGCATACAATGCTTCCGGCCAGAAGTGCTCCGCACAAAGCATTCTTTTTGTTCACGATAATTGGGCAGGGTCACTATTACCAAAACTGAAAACATTGGCAGCGCGCAGAAGTCTGGATAACCTCTCAATAGGGCCGGTACTGAGTTGGAACAATCAGGAAATCAAGGCTCATATCGATGCTATTTTGGCAATCCCAGAGGCTAAGTTGCTATTTGGTGGAAAGCCGCTTGAAAGGCATACAATTCCTGATTGCTATGGTGCATGGGAACCTACAGCGGTAGATGTCCCTTTGGCAGCGGTCGCAGGTGAACATTTCGATATAGTCACCACCGAGCTGTTTGGTCCATTTCAGGTGGTCGTGAGGTATGGCGATAACGATGTCTCAACTGTGCTCGATATACTGGAGCGTATGTCACATCATCTGACCGCAGCGGTTGTTAGCGCCGATATTCCCTTCCAAAACCGAATCCTGGGAGCAACAGTGAACGGAACCAGTTATTGCGGAATGCGTGCGCGCACTACAGGGGCACCACAGAATCACTGGTTCGGGCCTTGTGGAGATCCAAGGGGAGCGGGTATTGGTACTCCTGAAGCTATTATTAGTACCTGGAGCGGACATCGGGAAATTGTTATGGATAATGGTCCAATGCCGACAGATTGGACTGTTCCTGAATCATTGTAACCAGAGAAGCTCTGATTCATTACGGATTTAATACGCGCGTAGGGTATATAGCAGAAGGGCAGGCTCATAATCCAGAGCCTGCCCTTTGATATTCTGAATTCCTGTTTTAGAAAAGCCGAATGCTATGCTGAGGAATCTTTGCGGGTAATCGGTGTATTGCTCTACTGATTCGCTATATCATTTGCCAGTTGTGTGATTTCATTTGCCTCAACAAAGGGGCCTTTTCTTAAGTCCTTATTGATTGCCAGATCAAGCATCACCATGGCTACATCACTGCTGTGGTTCGGTGCATATTTTTTTAATGGTCCACGCATTGCAAAGGAGGTGAATTTAAACAGATGCTCGCCGATTTTTTCACCAAGACGAAGCTCTTTCCGCGGTCCAATTAACAGGCTGGGCCTCAAGAATGTCACCTCGAGGTCTTCTTTAATGGCGAGAATGGCCTGT